>JABDHH010000016.1:23533-24535 GCA_013285585.1 Chlamydiota bacterium | reverse complement strand
AATGTAAAATATTCATGTTGAACAAACTTACATTGTTGGGCCTCTTTTCGGTTATAGTGGCCGCTGCTGTCCATGCAGCTCCCGTTGGGAACACTATGGCTCCTCAATTGATCCAAGAAGGCTTTTTGATTTCTTCGGATTCGTGGGTTGATTTTCGAGTTGGGTACGAAGGAGACTTCGTCGGGGATGCCAGGCTCGAACAGACAGACCAAGGGTCAGGACGAGTCGATACCTACCAGCAATATACCAATGCAGCCACCGTCACCCTGAATCTTCTCGATAGGCTCGATCTATTTGGCGTGTTCGGGTCGTCTAGAGTTTGCTGCGATTGGCGCTTTACGTCCGGGACAACGATTACTCGGATCCAGCTTGAGACTCTTTATCATTTTCTTTGGGGAGCCGGCGCGCGAGGCATCCTATTCGAATGGGGGAAAATTTGCCTTGGATTAGGCGGCCGCTATTCTTTCAGCAATTACAGGCCCTCTTGGCTGACCACCAATGGGACTCCGGTCAGCGTTTCAGGAGCCCGCGTCGTGTGGCGAGAATGGCAGGTGGATTTAGACATTTCCTATAATATCGATATATTCACTCCTTATTTGGGTGTGAAATATTCCAATGCCCTAGCTAAGATCGGGACCTTTTCCACTCCTATTTCGGGAAGCTTACTAGGACTCAACCAATTTGAAAGCAGGACTCCCGTCGGGATCTTCATCGGCTGCTCGATTTCGAATTGTAAGTATTTTATGCTGAATATCGAAGGCCGTCTTGTCGATGAGGATGCTGTAACGATTTCAGGTGATTTGAGATTTTAATTGTTTAGAGGCAATTGCAAAATTCGCGGGACCAACAAAATCGCCCTTTTAAGCCATTTTGCCTCCTTGTGGCCGAGCCCTACTTTGCTCAAAGTTGTGCTCGGCTACAAGGTAAAGGGCCTACGACCCAGGCAAACTGGCTGAAAATCATCGATTTTTCTGGCGCCGGGAGTTTTGCAATTGCCTCGTT
>JABDHH010000016.1:9176-23523 GCA_013285585.1 Chlamydiota bacterium | reverse complement strand
TTCAGATTTTTACTTCCGGCTCTTTTCAGTATCTTCTCACTTTGCGCCGTTCCTATCGGAAATCCATCGGCTCCTTCCCTGCTCGAGCAGGGGTTTTTCATTCCCGACACGAGTTGGACCAATTTTCAATCGGGGGTTTTAGGCGATTGGCTCTCCCAACAACGGTTTTGCGCTCGGACTTCAAGCCAGAGCTTTGGTTTGCACAGAGCCGAGTTAAGAGGCGAGTCCCAAATAGGGAATATAACCTGGAATATCGCGGAAAGACTGAATATCCAAATCGAATTGGGATCGGGACGTTTTTATTGGCAGTGGAAGCAAGTTGGCAACACGGCGATTCTTGGTCAGTTTTCTGAAGGAATGCTCTGGAGCGGCAGTGCAAAACTCGTCATTTTGGAAATTAAAGACACTTCTTTGGCTGCAGATGCGCATGCCGGAGGATGGGATTGGATGAAAGGCCATGCAACATCCAATGGCATTCCTTTAGCCAGGACTGTACGCTCTGAAATGAGATATTGGCAAGCCGCTGCCGCCCTTTCTCAAAAAATCAACTCCTTTATCCCCTATATCGGTGTTGCAGCGAATCGCACTAGGCTGAAAATCAGAAAATTAGAATCTGGGATCGGATGGTTGCGATCCCGTCATACCCTCGGCCCATTTTTAGGTTGCACCCTTTCCAAAGGAACCGATATTGCATTGAATGTCGAGTGGCGGGGGGGCTTTGAGCAGGGAGCAGCCGTTTCGGGCCAAATCCGTTTTTAGGGAGTGTACCGTAAAGATTGCTTCATCGCTTTTTTGGATTATTTTGGCCGCTTTTCGACTTCAAAATTTTGAACCGAAAATCGGCTCAAAAGAACCTAAAAATCGACAGAAGAATCTTTACGGTACACTCCCTAGGAAGTCGTAAGTCTCTTTGCTTTGCCTTAAAAGTCGGGGCTTGTTATAATTCAACCCTTTCTTTACTAATGAAAGGTTTTCAATGTCGAAACGTGCTCGTAATTTCTCAGCCTTCTTTTGCTCTGCAATGCTCTTGGCCAGTTCTATTTTTGCTCAAAGCGCCGATGTTCAGTACGATGATAAAATGGATCCGGACAGCAAAGATATGGATGCTTTGCGGAGATGGCTGCGAGACAAGCGATTTGTCACCATGAAAGAAATCGGCGGCGATCTTTCCCTCAGCGGGGAGGTCCGCACCGAATTTCAGGCAGTCAACGAGCGCACCAATGGTATTCAACAGCGCGACAACCCCGATCTAGCCCCGAATTTCCCTAAACCTAAGCCGATGTATGCATGGGATGTCGAAGTGAACCTCATGCTGGATTACCGAACGGACCGCACCTGGGCGGCGATCAAAGTGGAGTTTGACAATGACATGGGGATTCGAAGCGGGACGACGAATAGGATCCGCTTGGAAAAAGCGTATCTCGGAGGACGGATCCTCCCTGGCGACTCACTCATCATCGATGCTGAAATCGGCCGCAGGAACCTTTTCAACGTCTTTGATTCGAAAGTGGAATTCTCTTCTCTCTTTGATGGCGGTTTATTCCGTTTTAATAAAGCTTTCGATTCTTTGGGAGACTACTATTTCAACGGAGGCGCATTCCTTGTCGACGATATCACCAATCACTATGGCTATGTAGGCGAAATGGGTGCATTGGGCATCGGAAATACGGGCATGAACCTCAAGTATTCTCTGATTAACTGGTATCGTCCCGGCGGAGAAAACGAAGAAGGAAATACTGCTTACGAGACCGCTTTGATCAACCAACGATATCGATTTTTGGTTTCTCAGATTTTGACCTATTATCAATTCTATCCTCAGTGGATCGGGAAGAAGCTCATCAAAATCTATGCGGCTGGATTGATGAACCATTTAGCGATCGGTTCCAAATTTGTCGGAATGCATCCTGCCGGTATGCAGGATGTTGTCATTCCTACTCAGATCATTCCTACCGGCGGCGAAAAGGCAAACATTGCATGGTACGCTGGCGTATCGATCGGAGTTGTCAAAAAGCAAGGCGATTGGGCCATCGATGCCAATTATCAATGGGTTCAGGCGCAGGCATATCCTGATTTCGACAACCTAGGAATCGGAAGAGGCAATGCGGCGGGCATTGGTTTGTACACTCTAAACGCAGATGGCTCAGGCGGGGGGACGACTCAAAAAACGGCTGGAGGCAACACAAATTTTAAAGGAGTGCAAATCGAAGCGCTCTATGCGATTACTAACAACTTAGTCGTTCAGCAGAATTTCAATTATTCAAATACACTAAATACGAATATTGGTCCGGATGAAAAATATCGCCAGTATGAGATCGAATTCATTTACGCGTTTTAGTGGTCTTGACGGCATCGGATAGCCACTCTATTTGAACCCTTTGCATCGCTCAACTTATTCAAGTTGAGCTGCTTTGGCGCTATCTCATTGGTTCAAATTCAGAGTGCTAGCTCGAACCCTCGAGCTTTTTCAAGTTTCCACAGTGCAAAATCCGAGAGCTTTCAAGTGGAAGGAGTCTATTCCGCTATGGATATTTATGAGGCATCGATGGTCTCATTGCGAATCTTTGCGGAATCTCCTCCGCCTCCGATATTAGCAAGTGTAAATTGACGAGATGGGTAGTCGCGGTATTTCAAATTGTGTTGAAATATCTGGCATGCCCTTTTCTCTATTTCACTATACAAATCCCGCTGTTGATCGTAGCGTTCCAGATTCGGCACATCCACTTCTGAGTTACCTGTGTGAATAGGTTGTATGGGTTGAATGTTCTTTAAATTATTACTGAACTCTACGCATCGTTTCTGAGCTCCAGGCGTCCCTAGTTTGCTATGCGGATCGAATACTGGAGTTATGCTTGCAGCGATATGCTCTGGGGTAAATGCAAATACTCCGCGTCCTAACTTGGGTTCTCTTACTTTATGTTCTATGTCGAACACAGGGGCTGATGGTGGTGGAATTGTTCCTGACATGGCATGATCCTTGTTTTTTTGTTAAGTTACTTTTTTAAGTACTGTCACCGCTCGTTGTAACTGGACAAAGTCCAGTGTAATGAACTATACACAAACAACCTGAAAAATCGGGAATTTGACGGCGTTGGGGTGAGCCACTCTATTTGAACCAGTCTGCATCGCTTAATTTATTCAAGTTGATCTGCTTCAGCGCTATTTCATTGATTAAAATTCAGGGCGCTTCCTTGCAAAAGAGGTATCGATGTCCTCATTGCGAATCTCTGCGGAAGCTCCTTCGCCTCCGACATTAGCAAGTGTAAATTGACGAGATAGGTAGTCGCGGTATTTCAAATTGTATTGAAATATCTGGCATGCCCTTTTCCCTATTTTTAGATACCAATCATGCTGTTTCAGGCAGTGTTGCATATTCGCCGCATCGACCTCTTGGTTACCCGTGCGCATAGGTGGTATGGGTTTAAGGTCCTTTAAACCTTTACGCAACGCTTCGCATCGCTTCTCATATCCCCGTGTGCTTGGTCCGCTATGTGGAGTGCATACTGGAGCCATACTTGCAGCAATATGCTCTCTGCTAAATACAAATACTTTATTCTTGGGCTGTCCGCGTTTTACAAATACGGGTTCTCTTACTTTATGTTCTATGGGGGAAGAATCTGTATGTTCTATTCGGGGGAGGTCTGTTCGTGGTGGAATTGCTCCTGACATGTAATGACTCCTTGTTTTTTTTGTTCAACTACTTTTACTGGACTTTGTCCATTTCTCGCCACTGGGCGCCTGGGCTATTTGCCCCGCAGCGAATGAATTTTATTTAGGTGGGTTAAATAACCCACCTGCATAAAATTCACTCTACTGCAGGTCAAATATCCAGAGGCGCGCAGCGCCGATAAATGGACAAAGTCCAGTTTTAGTCACTGTCATCGCTCGTTGTAATGAGCTATTTAAGGTTCTCTTGAAAATGTCATTTTAATTTGTTTCTGGTGAAATCGGAAAAAAATAAATCGTTTCAATACTTTTTCTTTAGTGCTTTTTGCAAAGGTGAGTTTGTAATGGAAACGCCCAAAAACTTTTTTGTACGCTTCGATGATTTGCACATTCTCCATTCTTTTGTGAAAAAAAAGGCAGACCGAATTGTTCTTCTCTTGAAATTTTTTTGCCGTTTCCAATAGCTGGTTTAATTGCGGTTCCGGAGGAACGATCTGGATCGATTCTATCAGTCCATTGAACCATGGGAAGTGTCTCATATAATGATCTGGCAGTAAGATTTTCAATCTGGGAAGGCAGGTGAAAAGAAGGATGGCGTCCCACCATGAATTGCTTTGGAGAATGATCAGGTCGGACTGGCTGGGAAGAGGCGATCCGATTTCCAATTTTCGGAACCTTTTCAAAATTTTTTGAACGAAAAAAGGAAGAAAAAAACTCGAAAGGCGTCCTGTAATAATGATGCTGGCGAACAGGGATAAAAATCCCATCACGGCAAATCCGCTCGAGGCTGTTAATCCCAATTTTTCGCTGATGATATATAAAAAGCAGGCCGCTACTAGTACGCCTACAAAGCTGAAAAAGTTCGAAGCGGCAATTACCTGCCCTCGCTTTTCATCGGGAGCATTAACCTGGATAAAGGAATCGAAGGGAATCAGAAAGCCTCCTCCGGCAATTCCAAGCAACGCGAGACTGAGGATCGTGCAAATCAACGATGATGAAAAAATGGAAAGAGCAAAGAAAAATAGGGAGATGAAAAAACCCGCGATACAAGAAATCCCCGGTTCCACCTTGTCTTTGGAGAGCTGGCCGGCAACGACAGCCCCAATTGCAATTCCAACTGCAGTCGCTAAAAATAGGTATCCCCCTCCTACTTCGCTTAAATGAAGCGATTGCATGGCAAAGGGAATGATATTGAGTTGGGTATAAGCGCCTATAAAGAGGAAGAAAGCGGAAGAGAACACCGCAGTCAAAAGATGAGGCACCGTCCAGCTTGCCTTCAGGGTCTGATAGATCTCGTAGAAAAAAAATGGGTTGATATTCTTTGGAGATCGCTGAGGTTCGGTGCGAGCAATTCCGAGACTTGTCAATAGTCCTATGATCGCGATGACCACGCAAAAGGCAGATTCGAAAACGAAGTTTTTATTTGTAATGTCCGTGATGAATGAGGCAAGGAACGTGCCGAGAATGATCGCTAGGTAGGTAAATGAGGTGAGCGACCCGTTAGCTTTGGAAACTTTTTTTTCTTCTACGAGCTCCGGAATGATCCCATATTTGGAAGGTCCGAAAAGAGCGCTTTGGGCAGCCATGAAGAAAAGACACGTAAACGCTCCGAATTCCGATCGCAGATAAACGGCGACTACGGAACAAAGCATGATCGCCAATTCCAAAAACTTGCAAATCACAATGATCGTTCTTTTGCTGATTTTGTCCGCCAAGACCCCTGCCCCGGATGAGAAAAGCAGAAAAGGGATCACGAAGATCGCTCCTGCCAATGAAAGGGTGGCGGGAGCGGCGGCAGCACCTTTTACGAAAATGAAGAGATAGATGACCAGAAGCTTGAAGATATTATCGTTCAGTGCTCCGAGAAATTGGGTCGCATTGAGGAGATAGAAGGAACGAAGATCGCTTTTGAAAAACCAGCGCATTAAAATTGCAGCATAATAAAAATTAATTCTTAGGTTTTGTTTGAGTTTCGGCGAACAAACTTCTCTCTTTTACTGGCCTCTTTCTGGTTAAAGGCTAAGGGTATCCGCTTTCGCTACGTTCTTGCAACAGAAAAAGCGTGCTTTGGGGACTCAGGGTTTGCCATACTTTAAGATATGGGCAAGCTTTTCCTCAGTCACCGCCTCGATCTTCTCGCGGAACATCTAACGAAAGAGTTGGTCGAAGATGGGCGCGGTATTTTCGCGCCTCGGATCGTCGTCGTGCCGAATAGTGCGCTGAAGCAGTGGATTTTGATCCAGATCGCGAACTGGACTCGAGAAAAAGGCATCGCCGGCTGCAAAGCCATGACTTTGCAAGAAGCTGTCCAGATGTTTCTCGCACCTGCTGAATTCACTCAAATTTATTGCTCCCTTTTCACCTCGCTCGCAGAATGCCAAAATAAAGAAATCCGTTCTTATTTCGAGCAGTCGCCTCGACGAATTGTCGAACTTGCCAACCGCCTTGCAGGACTATTCATCCGGTATGGGAATTTTTACCCCTCCCTATTCGAGCCATATCCAACAACCGAACATTGGCAAAGGCAGCTCATACAAACGCTTTTCGTTTCGGGGACATTGCGGCTGCCCGTCCAAATGCTTCCGATCCCTTCGACTCCGATCCATTGCTTCGGATTCGATTACCTGCCTCCGACCATCTGGAATGTCTTCAACTTTCGTTCCATTTATCTATTTTCTCCCTGCTCTCACTTTTGGGAAGACCTCTGCACGGATCGGGAAAGAAAGAGCATTGGCCGCTTTTGGAAACAAAAAGGAGCGCCGGACAAGAAACGGGAAGAATTAGACGCTTACCTGAAGAGCGCTCCATCTCTTCTTGCCAATTGGGGAAGAGCCGGAAGAGAGACGTTGAAAATTCTCGACTCCTTTGTAGAGGAAATCGAGGAAGATTATCGACGGCCCGCAATCGAACAGGATTCTACGCTCTCACGACTAGCCAATCGGCTCCTCGCCTTCAATATCGAAGAAGAACGGGGCAGGCCCCAGGATGCTTCCATTCAAATATCAAAAACAGGTTCTTCCGCTCTGAGGGAAATCGAACATCTCCGGGAATCTATCTTGCGATTGATCGAAGAAGAAAACCTTCTTTGTTCCGACATCGCCGTTTTCGCGCCGGATATCCAACGGTACGCATCCTTGATTCCATTCGTTTTTACCGACCTTCCTTACAGGATTTCCGGGTTGGAGATCGGGTCGAAAAGTTTTTTTTATCAAGGCATGCATCTGTTTTTCAAACTCGCTTCCGAAGATCTGATGGCGCTCTTTGAAAATCCCTCTTTTTGCAGGGCAAGAGGATGGAACCTAGAGATTTTGGAACAGTTTCGAGCGTGGCTTTTTCGCAATCAAGAATTATACCCAAACAACTTGAAAAGTTGGGAATTTGACCAGGAGACTCCTCAAAATTTTTGTCCGGAGCGAATGACCATTGCCGAGAGGCAAGGCACCAGCGAGGACAATCATTTTGAGGCAAAGTCGACGCAGTCGAAAACCAATTTTTCAAGTTGTTTGAGTATCCCAAACAGTTGTTTGAACATAGAAAACCAACTATTAGATCAGTTCGTCTATTTGTTTCCGGAAGAAAAGAAAAGAATTTCCGGCAGCTCGGCAGACGCTTTGGGACAATTTATCGAGATTTATCAATCTCTTCAGTCTGATTTCGATTCCTTGCGGCAATCTCGAACCTTATCCGATTGGTCGATCTGGCTCACGTCGCTCATGCAAAA
This sequence comes from Chlamydiota bacterium, assembly GCA_013285585.1. Classification (GTDB taxonomy): domain Bacteria; phylum Chlamydiota; class Chlamydiia; order Chlamydiales; family SM23-39; genus CAIPFQ01. The sequence goes on along the minus strand of JABDHH010000016.1, from coordinate 16,139 downwards.
ATATTTTTCAGCCGACTTGTCGGATGAGGCGGATGCGGCAGCTTGGAGTTTTTTCCAACAATCGATGAAGGAACTCAAGGAAGCGGACAAAGACGGACGATTGTTTCCTTTCGCTCCTATCCAAGTTCTTTTAAAACGGCCGATTCGAGGAGGTCAAATCCATGCATCTCACCTCCATGCCATTCGGTTCGCTTCTCTTGCGGAAGGTGCGCTGACTCCCGTCCGAGCGCTATTTTTGATAGGAATGGACGAGGAGAGTTTTCCACGGCGCTCCTCTTCTTCGTCCTTGGATTTATTGCGGTCCGAAAACCTCTATCCGTTCGACTCTGTCGATCAAGACCGTTACCTGTTTTTACAAGCGGTCTTTGCCGCCCGTGAATTCCTCCACTTCAGTTATGCCCATCTCTCTTTCGAAGGAAATCCTGTGAACCCTTGCTCGCTCATCGAAGAGTTAGTCCGCAGCCTCGATGCCCCGATCCAAGAAAATAAAGTGGATCTTCCCCTTGGAAACCCATCATCCAAGGCAATGGTTCATTGGCCTGAAACACCGTCTGTCGGATTGCCGCAAGGCGAACGAACGATCTCCCTTTCCGAACTCTCCTCTTTGGCCAGGCATCCTTGGGAATTTTATCTCAAAAAACAATACGGGATCCGTTTTGAAAGAATCGAGGATGGCTCCTTCTCTCGTCAAAAGGCAAGGATTCTCAGGGCCAATTTGCAAAAACCGATGCGGGAGCTACTTTCCGAGCTTCCTTTAGGGATTTGCGGAGATGCGGTGAAACTTGATTTGGAAGAGAGTTCCAAAGAGTGGGCCGAGTCGATCCGCTCCTGGGATATTGTGATCAAGCCGGTTTCCTTTCGGATGTGCTGCAAAGAAAAAAAGAGAGGAGAAAATGGATGGGAATATCCAAGTTTGGAACTCAATCCTGGTCCTGGTCTACATGTAAAGCTGGTTGGCGAAGTAAAAACTTTTTCCCAGAAAGGGTTCGTACATACCGGAAATGACAATTTGGAAGGTCTTCTCAAGGTCTGGCCCGAATGTTTAGCGGCTTTGGTTGCTTCTGGGCGGCGCGAGATCTATTTCTTGAAAAGCGGTAAAATCAAAACGGTAGATCAACCTGATCAAGCCTTGAACGCTTATCTATTGTATTATTTTCTTTCTCAATCGGCCCCCTCTCCGCTTCTTGCCGATTGGGCCGATTCCATTTTGCGAAAAGGTCCCGATGAGTGGGGAAAAAAGATGAACGACAAGATGCTAGGCAAAGGAGTTCGGTTCGAGGATGCCGTCTGGGACTGGGTGGTCGATAGAGTCGACCTTCCCTCTGCGAGCATCTGGTTCGACCAGTGGGGAGAGGCGCTCTCTGACCATTTTTCACAGCTGACGGCGGTCTATCCGACGCGGGGAAAACATGCGGCCCTTTAATTGCCTGAGTTCCGATTGCCCGATTTTCGGACCCCATCTTCTCGAAGCATCGGCAGGAACCGGGAAGACCTTTTCCATCGAGCATGTGGTCGTCCGGCTGCTCATTGAGTCTGAAGAGATCGAAATCGAGCAGATCTTAGCCGTGACGTTTACCCGCGCTGCCACGAGAGACCTGAAAAGAAGGATCCGCGCCAATATCGAAGAAGCTCTTTCTCGCATTCAGTCGAGCAAGAAGGGCTGGGAATATTTAGATCCTTATCTCGGCTCGGAAAAAGCGGCAAGAAAGTTGAGGGATGCAAGTCTGGCCTTTGATCAATGCCAGATTTTTACGATCCACGGCTTTTGCCATCGGATGCTTCAGGAATTTGCCTTCGAGGCGGATCTAGGGTTTTCTTTGCGCGATCCCGATCGAGAGGCAGCGGTTCCGAAGCGGATTAGGCAGGAAGCTAAGAAATTTATCGAAACTGGAATCGGACCCGATCTCCTCTGCCCTGAGCAAATGGCCTGCCTTCTCAAGGAATGCGATTCGCTAGACGAGTTGGTGCAAAGCCTTCTTGCCAAAAAAAGCGATCGTGCAGCCCTTCCTTTTGCTAGTTTGCTCGATCGGTATACAGCTCTTTTGCCGGAGAGCCGAGCCGAAGAATCGGAACTTTTAGAGGCTTTCCGCCAGATTCAACCCAATTTTAAAACTCAGGTGAAGGGCGATTTTGAAATGCAGATCCAAGCATTGGCCCGAAGCCGGGACGATCCTGCCGGTTCTTTCCGGAGGCTTCTGAAAGAAAAGGGCAGTCTTTTCGATTTTCTCGCCCCCTCGAACATGCGGGCGAAAGCGAAAGCTGCTCCCAATTCGCACGCCATGGCGGAGCTCGGCATGGATGGCCCGGAATTTTTCAATTGGGCTTCCCGCGCCGTAGGCCCGCTCATCCGGGAAGCAACGGATAAGAAAAAGATCCTCGGCTGTCTGCAAGAGGCTTGGAAACGGATCGAAGAACCGATCCTTGCAGAAGAAGAGTGGTTCGGGCCTGACGAAATTTTGAAACGGATGAAATCGGCAGTCGATCGAGAGTCTTTTTCCTCTTGCGTCAAGAAAAAATATAAGGCCGTCATTGTCGACGAATTTCAAGATACCGATCCCCTGCAATGGGAAATTTTTAAAATTCTTTTTTTGAACGAGCAGAGCCCTCTCGCTGCATTTTATCTCGTCGGCGATCCGAAGCAATCGATCTACCGGTTCAGGAAAGCGGATATTTACACGTATTTCGAAGCTCGGAATTTGCTGGGCTCCTCCGCTCTTTTTTGCCTGGATACGAACTATCGTTCCTCCGTCAAAATGATCGGCGCCCTAAACGCCCTGTTCTCCCGCAATTGGCTCACGTTGCCCAAACTCAAAGAAATGATCCCTTGCCCTGCTGTCAAATCCCGTTCTGGAATCAGCTCCGACTTTGCCGATGAGAAGGGAGCGGTCCATTTCATCGCCGGTCCTTCTTTCGAAGAGTGTTGGCTTCCCTACGCTGTTTCGGAAATCGAAAGGCTGATGCCCCTACTAAAATCGCCCTCCTCTTTTGCGGTTTTGGTCAAGGACCGCTATCAAGCGGAAATTGCTCTCCGCTTATTCCAGCAGCAATTGATTCCCGCTGTTGCCAAAAGCCATATTCCGCTTGGCAAAACGCTAGGCTTTAAAGCGGTCCGAGAATTATTCGAGGCTCTTGCCTTCTCTAGAGACGGATCCCTCAGAAGAATCGTCCAAGCGGGCCCTTTTGCTTCGCTATCCATAACCGATGGCTGTTCTATACTCGAAGCGCAAGGATTCATCCCTTTTTGCCGCCAAATTTTAAGTTTGGGATCCAATGGGTTGGAATTTCAGCTCGATTTAAAGCAAGTCATCGAAGAGTTGCTGGCATGGGAAGGACGATCAGGGTTTTCGTTTGAAGGTGTGCTGAGGTTTTTGGATGAGTTTGAACGTCTGGACCCGGAAGAAGGGGGCAAGAGACGTGTCGAAACAGATACCGAGGCAGTGCAGATCCTGACTCTTCATGTCAGCAAAGGTCTCGAATTCGATGTCGTCTTTGCTCTAGGCTTGGCGACGCGGCCCCCTGAAACGGAAGACCCCGAAGAAGCAGAAGCGGAAAAACTCAGACAGCTCTACGTTGCGATGACCCGTGCTAAAAGGCGTCTTTACGTCCCTTTGCCCGCAGGGGAAAAATCGGGAGGCTGTCTATCTCCTATGGAGCTATTTTGTAAAACACTCGAAGCTCAAGAAGGATCGGTCCTCCCATTTTTGGAACAGATCGATGAAATCACTTGCGAAACCCTCCCTGAACGAATTTCTCTACTCCCACCAGTTTTAGGCCGCAAACAGGAAGCTGCCGCTCCGATTCCTCCATCGCCCCCGTTAGTCTCTCCTTGTTTTCTCCATTCTTTCACCTCTCTTGCTCATCCGAAGTCGAAGGAATGGATCAAGAAAGGCGAACTTTCTCAGGTCATGGATTCCCACAACATTCCAAGAGGTATCGAAACAGGGATTCTCATTCACCAAATTTTCGAACAGCTTTTTTCGGCATCCAAACCCATCTGGAAAGATCTGCATTCTGTGGAAGCGCTCATTGCCGAGCAATTGAATGGAACCTCCCTTCATCCTTGGGAAGCTGCAATCAAAGAAATGGTTTGGAAAACACTGAACCTGCCATTGAGTTTGCATACTCCTTTTTGCTTGATCGAGCTCATGCCAGGCCAGTTTCAAGCCGAGATGGAATTTCTTTTTTCTCAGCCGCCCCACTTTGTCAAAGGTTATATCGATCTCGTCTTTCTCCATGCCGGAAAATTCTATTTTCTCGACTGGAAAGCGAATTGGCTGGGATCCGATGAAACGGCGTATCTTTCTTTGAGCGACGCTATGACAGAGCATGATTATTGGCTACAGGCAAAGCTTTACGCAGAAGCCCTGCGACGCCATGTAAAGCAATTTTACATGCAACCCTTCGAAGAAATTTTTGGCGGAGCCATTTACCTGTTCTTACGAGGCGGAAGGTTTTGCTGCTTTAAGCCGGAGTTATTAAAAGAGGTGAATTGGTGAATTTGGACTCTGCGAGAGAAAGCCGAATCGAATCGAAGCGATCCGGCCGAGAAAACCATCCTCCGAGTGGGAAGGAGGGCGAGGAACATCGATTCGGCAATGGCATTGGACCTCTCGATCGGTTTTTCGCTGATGCGATTCTTAAAAGAGCGGGCTTGCATTCCGAGGAATCGGCGCTTGCTTTGGGCCGTTTGATGTATAGGTCGAGAGCCGGAAATCTCTGCGTCAAAAAAGAAGATCTCGGAGAAGCGATCGAATCGCTTCCTCCGACAATCGTAACGGAGGGAAATATCCTGTTTCCAAAAGCGCCCATCGTCCGATACAAGGACTGCTATTATCTGCAAAAAAATTGGGTCTGTGAAACGTATATCCTGCAGCATGCGCTCAGGCTTCGGAGAAACCCGGCGCCATCCTATTTCGATCGAAACGCATTTGAAGAGAATCTATCGAAGTTTGCTGAAAAGCTTTTGCCTGGTCAAATGGCTGCCATGCGAGCGGTACTCGGTCAATCTCTCTCCCTGATTTGCGGAGGTCCGGGAACCGGGAAAACCTACACGGCTGCGCATTTAGTCAAATTGCTCTCGTCTTCTTTGAAGCGTCAAGAAAAAAAGGACTTTAGAGTATGCGTAGCGGCGCCTACCGGAAAAGCTGCATCGCATCTGCATGCAGCTCTTCAGGGGCAGGGATGTTCCGATCCGGCGTTGCACATCGAAACGTTTACGCTCCATAGGCTCTTAAAACTCCAGCCGGGCAGCAACCGACTTTTTACGGGAGGGAGAATCGATGCCGATCTGATTATTGTCGATGAAGCGTCGATGATCGACACTCTTCTTCTCGCTCATCTTTTAGAAGCGGTCGGAGAGGAAACTCTCTTGGTTTTGATCGGAGATCCCGATCAGCTTCCTCCGATTGAAGCCGGAAGTCTTTTCGCTGAAATGGGCGCTCTGTTCGGTATTGCTTTAGAGCAATGCATGAGAACCGAGGATTCCCATTTGCAAGCGTTGGCGCAAGCTGTAAAGCAGGGTGATTTCGGCAAATTTTCCCAGCTATTGACGCCCCATTCCGAGCCGGTTTCCGCCGACCTGCTCTACTCCAGAATCGGCCCTGTGTTTCTCTCTACTCCGCCCGACCCTCGTTTTTGTCTCGAAACATACAGCCGGTTTTGCATCTTGAATGCAATCAGGCAAGGACCCGATGGGGCTGATGCTCTAAACACCCAAATCTTTCAAATTCTGCAGAAAAAAGACAAATGGTGGGCCGCTCCTATTTTGGCAACAGTGAACGATTCATTTTGCGAAATCTATAATGGGATGAGCGGAATTTTGATCGGGCAGAATAAGCGCGTAGAAGCCGCCTATTTTCCCGATCCGGCAACCGGAGAGATGCGCCGTTTTGCAACGCCGCCTCCCTATGAGCTTGCGTTTTGTTTGTCGATCCATAAAGCTCAAGGGAGTGAATTCGATGAAATTCTCGCACTATTCCCAAAGGGCAGTGAACATTTCGGCCGGGAAGCTCTCTATACAGCCATCACTCGGGCGAAGAAAAACATCGAAATCCGAGGGGAGCCGGAAACTCTGCAAGGCATGCTTCTCTCCACTTCTCGAATGGTGTCGAGTTTTTCAGCAAGAGCGTTAGATTTTAGTGCAGCGAGCTGATAGGCGGGACTTGGTTCTGGCCGCTTTTTGAGGTTTGAACACTCCTCGCTTCACTCCCTTATCGACGATGCTATAAATATCTTGGAGCTGCGATTGGATTTTTGCGGAATCTTCTTTTTTAGCCAGAGCGCCTTCCAAAGATCGGATTGCTGTAAGGACAGACGATCGGAAAGAGCGATTATTCAGCCTTCGCTTTTCGCTTTGCAAGTCCCGTTTCAAGGCGGATGGGCGTTTCGTTTTTTCATCTTTCTTCTTGTCTTTAGGTGCCTTTTCGTCAGCCATAGCTCCTTCCTGGATTTTAAATGACAATACTATAATCTCTTCCTTATAATTCGTAAAGTCTTATGAAACGGCAAAAAATATTTTTCATCATACTCGTTCTCTTGGGAGCGCTCACCGGGGGCTATTTCTCCATCCGCACCACTGGGGCTCTTTTCGATTTCTTCACGTTCACAGAAAGGGCGGAGGCGCGCATTTCGCGTTGGGAAATTAAAGAAATGAAAGGAAAATTTCCTATAAAAAGTTATTACTCCTTCGAAGCGAAGGGAGCTATTTGGCACGGCGCTACCCAGCTGGGGGAGCCTTGGCATCTCAACGAGGCCTCTGCGGTAGCAGCTCTTCAGGAAAAAGCGAAACAATCCTGGGCCGCCTGGTTCAATCCCAACGACCCTTCCAAATCTTCTTTAGAAAAGGCCTTTCCGTCCGGCTTATTGGTTCGAACATTGATCTGTTATGGCGTATTTGCTTATTTTATTCTATTTTTCAGGCGATTTAATTCAGAGAATATTTATAAGAAATAATTATATACAAAC
>JABDHH010000016.1:0-9166 GCA_013285585.1 Chlamydiota bacterium | reverse complement strand
GCCTTGACTTTGTGCAAAGTCGAGACAACCTGAAAAATGTGGAATTTGACATCAGAGCCAATTGCAAAACTCGCGGAACCAACAAAATCATCGATTTTTCTGGCGCCGGGAGTTTTGCAATCGCCTCATCAGTTCATTCGTTATTGACCCGATCGATCAGCCAATCGAGAATTCGAAGATAGGGACGGGCTATACACCGCTCGATACATGCGGCGATCCATCCAGGCGGCCTGTTAGATTGGCGCAACTCGATTTCAAGTTTTCTCCACCTTTCAAAAATGCAGGCGATCGACGGATGAATGGCCGCTTGAATTGCCAGATGAATCAAGTCTCCTTGAAAATACCGATCCGCTCGAGTCGTCCGCTCTTGGATTTGGCTGGGGAGATCCGGCGGCCATTCAAGAGAAGGTTTTACGCGCGGTTTTGAAAGATTTATCTTGAATGGCGGGCCTTTTTTCAGCCGTTTTCTCTCCAGGATGATTTCCATCTGGTCGTAAAAATAGGAAAAGCCGGATCGCTGAAACGAGAAAAAATAGCAGGTTTGCGTTCGGAGAAATTCCTCGGCTGGACGGACGGAACGCCGGTTAAAGATACGGTCGTCCAGGAGCCAGACGTCATGGTAGCCCATTTTCCCGTAATCGACGACTCTCCTCTGAGCTTCCGCAATATCTAGAAAAGAACATTGGATTTCAAAAGCGATCTTTTCTTTTTCCCACAGAAGGTCTGCTATCCGGTGGATGGAAAAAAAGGACTTTTCGATTTGGGCGGTTGTGTCGGAAAGAGCCTTCTGGATCTGGAGCTGCAGGATCAGATGGTCTTCGCTTTTGCTGTACAGATGGCATCGAGGCGATCTATGCAAATGGTAAAAATGAGGGATCCGGTTCCTGCCACGCCTCACTTTGACTGGAGCGGAACATTCCAAACACCTGTAGGAGCCTCCCGGTGCTGCATCGGCGGCAAAGATATAGCGATCCTCATCGGATGCGTAAAGGGCCATTCTGGTTGCAATTAATTTCTAGAGGTATATGATATTGACAGAAAGGGAATCTATCCTCAGAATATTTTCATTCTTTTGATGAATTTTTGATTGCCCCTCGATATTTTTAGGAAAGCATGAGCGCTACTACGACTTTTAGCAACCCCCAACACCAGCAAAAAATTGAAGAATTGGTTGCCATCGCCAAGGAACAGGGCTATCTCACGTATGAGGAGATTAACGAAATCCTTCCGATGACGTTCGATTCTCCGGAGCAGATCGACCAGGTCCTGATCTATCTCAGCGGGATGGACATTCAGGTACTCAACCAGTCCGAAGTCGAAAGGCAAAAAGAACGCAAGAAAGAGGCAAAGGAACTCGAAGGACTTCCTAAACGGACCGAGGGGACTTCAGACGATCCGGTTCGGATGTACTTGAAGGAGATGGGGTCTGTCCCTCTCCTGACCCGCGAAGAAGAGGTCGAGATTTCCAAACGGATCGAAAAGGCTCAGATCCAAATCGAAAAAATCATCATGCGGTTCCGCTATTCGATCCGAGAAGCGATTTCGATCGCGTTGCATTTGATGGGAGGCAAGGAGCGATTCGACAAGATCATATCGGAAAAAGAAGTGTCCGATAAGGGGCTTTTTTTGAACCTGATGCCCAAGCTTTGCGAACTTATGAAAAGCGAGGACCAGCTCCTCGAAAAGCTGCTTGTTCGAACCAGAGATCCGAATATCAAGAAAGAAGAACGGGCCGAACTACTTGAAAATCTCGAGAAGTGCCGGATTCGCTCCCAGGCCTATTTGCGCCGCTTTTACTGTCGCCACAACATCATCGAAGACTTCGGAGAGGTGATTCTCAACGCTTACGATCGCTTTCTGCAATTGGAAAAAGAAGTTCAGGAATTGACTCCCCGAGCTGAAAAGAACAAGTTCGCAGCTGCAAAGCTAGGAGCCGCGAAACGAAAGCTCTATAAACGGGAGCTTGCGGCCGGACGCAGCCTCGAAGAGTTCAAAAAAGATGTCAGGATGCTTCAACGGTGGATGGACAAGAGCCAGGAAGCGAAGAGAGAGATGGTCGAATCCAACCTCCGCTTGGTTATTTCCATTGCGAAGAAATACACGAACCGAGGCTTGTCTTTTCTCGATCTGATCCAAGAAGGCAATATGGGCCTAATGAAAGCGGTCGAAAAATTCGAGTACCGGAGAGGGTATAAGTTTTCCACCTATGCCACATGGTGGATTCGCCAGGCCGTGACCCGCGCGATCGCCGACCAAGCTCGCACCATCCGCATCCCTGTGCATATGATCGAAACGATCAATAAAGTTTTGCGGGGAGCCAAAAAGCTGATGATGGAAACGGGCCGCGAACCCACGCCGGAAGAACTCGCAAACGAACTCGGCCTTACCCCGGAACGGGTTCGCGAAATCTATAAAATCGCCCAGCACCCTATCTCGCTTCAAGCGGAAGTCGGAGACGGCGGGGAAAGCCAATTCGGGGATTTCCTCGAAGATACGGCGATCGAATCTCCGGCGGAAGCCACCGGGTATGCGATTCTGAAAGACAAAATGAACGAAGTCCTCGCGACCCTCACGGATCGCGAAAGGACCGTCCTCATCGAACGTTTCGGCCTTCTCGACGGCAAGCCGAAGACTTTGGAAGAAGTGGGCGTTCGATTTAAGGTAACCCGCGAACGGGTTCGCCAGATCGAAGCAAAAGCGCTGCGTAAAATGCGCCACCCAACGAGAGCCAAGCAGCTTCAAGCATTTCTTGATCTCCTCGAAGGGGAATGACCCTGTTAAAAATTTATTTGTAAAAAAGCCAAAAGACCAAAAACCTGAATTTGTGGTCAGACTTCTGACCTGATCGCGGGTCGATTTTTGGGATATGATACCATTTATCAAAAATAACTTTGAGTTTAGCTATGTCAGCTTTGCAACAAATTTTTCGTCTTCACTCGTGCCTTGCCATTCGGCAATGGTCACTCGCTCCAGACAAAAAATTTGTGCAGCTTCCTTGCTAAACTCAAAGTTATTTTTGATAAATGGTATGAGTTCTGAAAAAATTAAGACGACTTATTTTTACTATTTAGAATCATACGGTGTGTTGTAAACTTTTTTGTCCAATGCAAAGATAGTTTTTAAAAAATTATAATTGACGCGTTTCTTTTTTCTGTGTATAATGTGAGGGAAAAATCAATGGCAGTTTCTTTATGTGTTGTGTACCCCTAAATACTATCGATAACATTGCAACAGAGCTGAATTTCGCATACTTGAGTCAGAAGCAAGAATATCCGCCAAAGCAGTTTGCCATAGCCACAATAGAAGCGATTACAAATGCATTTATTGGTCGATTGAATTGTTGTAAAACTGTGCAATACATCGATGGCGCCACAAGGGCAATGTGTAACGAGAAGGAAATGGTCCATTTTGATCACATTGACAATCGCCTGCTCATTGGTCGTGTTCCTGATTTTAGATCTAGGTTAGAGTTTGATGAAAACCATAATATCGAAGGTTTATGTGTTGAAAATGAATTGAAAGCTCCACTTCAATTCCTTATCGAGGGTTTAAAAGAACAAAACGGGAAAATTCAATGCGATCGTGCTGGCTTGTACAACCTGACGTCCAAAGCTTACGTTTCCACATTGAAATGTGATCGGGATCATCTATTTGACACTTTCAAGCAATATTTACCAAAGTCTGTTTCCCCAGTGCAAACCACAAGCACTCCATCAACCGGTTCGCCAAGCGCTGTTGGATCGCCAGCTTCGGCTGCAACGCCAACCCCCGGTTCGCCAAGCGCTGTTGGATCGCCAGCTTCGGCTGCAACGCCAACCCCCGGTTCGCCAAGCGCCGTTGGATCAACAGCTCAAACTTCGGGTCAGTCAAGCAATGGTGCACAAGGCAATGCAGTGCCGCAAAATTCTCCCTTTGCTTGGTTAGGAGGAGCGGCAGTCCTTGGAGTAGGATGCATTTACGTGGGATATAAAGCGCGTCAAGCGCAAATACAGAAAAATTCCGAATCCACTGCTCCCATCTCTTCCGAAAGGCCGCAATCAAGGCCGAGAAGCGCTTAGATACCCAAAAAATATCCTTAAATTTCTGTCCGCTTCGGCAAGCTCGATTTCTTCTTGGCTTGATCTTTCTTGTAAATGGACGAAGTCCAGTAAAACCGCTTTACATTCTTCCTCTCCCTTGATAGGAGGAAGGAGTGTATAGAATGGAGAGGTTGGACATGAAAAAACTAACGCAAAAGCAATGGATCGGAGCTGCTCTGATCGTCGTGGGTATTATCGCTCTGATTATTTCTCATACGATCAGGGGAGAAGTAGGAGAAGAAATGGGACAAGTCCATAGCTTCACTTCACCGCTCTCGCAGACAGGCCAGGGAGGGAGAGTAGTCGGAGGAGCAATTGAGAGCCACGCAAGCGGGGAGGCGGCAAGCTACTTGCAAAACGCGCAATTCCTCATGATAGGAGGCATTATCCTGATCATTGCCGGCGGCTGGATGGTTTTTTTCTCGAAAAAGAAGAAAAAATAGGAACTTGGAGCGTAACGGGATCGAACCGTTGACCTCAACAATGCCATTGTTGCGCTCTACCAACTGAGCTAACGCCCCCCTAAGAGACTGTCTACGAACTTCGTAGTCAGTCTCTAAGAACGTAAAGATCTTAGATGCGAAGCGTATTTTGGATCAACCATTTCAGTTTTTTTGAGCGGTTCTTCAAAATTCTGATGATATGTACAATGGGCACATAATGTTTTTTCATGAAATAGCTGAAGGCCAGCCAGACCCGATTTTCGGACTGAACGAAGCTTTCCAAGCGGATGTCCGCCCGAATAAGCTCAATTTGATCATCGGGATTTATAAAGACGATCAGCTCCGCTCCCATTTAATGGGTTCGGTCATGCAGGCAAAAAATCAAATCGCGAGCCAGGATGTGATGGCCGATTACCTTCCTATCGACGGCTTGTCCGATTTGCACGAGCAATTGGGAATGATCGTTTTCGGCGAAACAAGATGGAAGGAAAGCCATGGCCGAGTTTACACGGCTCAATCTGTGGGGGGCACGGGCGCTCTCCAAGTCGGCGGGCAGTTTTTATGCCAAGAAGTATCGAAATCGATCGCCATCTCGACTCCGACTTGGCCTACGCACCGATCCATCTTCGAGAGAGCGGGGATGAGGGTCGAAACATACCCTTATTACAGCAGGGACAAGCATGGGATCGATTTCGATGGCCTTTGCTCTTCATTAAAACGAATGACGGAGAAAACCGTTGTTCTTCTCCATCCGGTATGCCATAACCCAACGGGATGCGATCCTTCTACGGAACAGTGGAAAGAACTGTCGCGGATCATCCGGGAAAAGCGGCTTTTGCCTTTTTTTGATTTTGCCTATCAGGGACTAGGGGAAGGATTAGAAAAAGATCGACAGGCTATCGATATTTTTATGAACGACGGGCATGAGATGCTTATTGCGTATTCATGCGCCAAAAATTTTAGCTTGTATTGCCAAAGGGTTGGCGTCCTCTTTGTCGTGGATGAAAATGCCGCTGTAAAGCTAAGAGTGGGATCGCAGATCAAGAAAATCATCCGCTCTCTTTATTCCAATCCTCCGGCTCATGGAGCCCGGATTGTCGCCGCTCTTCTGCAAGACGCTGCTTTGAAAGAAAAATGGAAGAAAGAGTTGGATGCCATGCGGCATAGGATCTCTGTAATTCGAGAAAGCTTGATTCGCCGTTTAGGGGTCAATTTTGAGTTTTTACGACACCATAAAGGGATGTTTTCATTCATCGATCTAGATAAAAGCCAGGTTCAGCAATTGATCAACCAATTTGCTATCTATTTGATCGACAATGGGCGGATCTCATTGACAGGGCTGAACTCTGAAAACATCGATTACGTGGCAAGTAGCATAACGGCAGTTTGCAAAAAAGCATGAAGAGATCCGTAGCGTTTCCCTGCTTTCTTTTAGGACTCTTTCTTCTGGGGTGGACCAGCTTGTCTCGCAATGCTTCGGACAAGACAAGATCGTTTGCGGTAGGATTTTTCGCTCCTGCATGGCGGTGTGCCGAAGAGGTAAAAGCTTATCTGTCCGATCGTCCGATTACAGGGGCGAAGAGAAGCGAGTCGATCGAATCGTCCCTCCTCAAGCTGGAAAATCAGAGGTTGAAAGCGCAGATCGAATGGGCCAAAGAGTGGATGTTCTACGAATCCAAGTTGCAGCACGATGCCAAAGCGGCTCATTTATCCTGTCTTTACGAACTCAGATCGAAAGCCATTCCGGCGCAAGTGATTTACCGGGATCCGAGTTCTTGGAGCAGCAGTCTTTGGATCGGAGTGGGAGAAGAGGACAATCAAAAAATCGGTTCGGCGGTCGTAGCCAGAAATAGCCCGGTAGTGGAAGGAAGTTCCTTGGTGGGGATCGTAGAATACGTTGGAAAAAGGCAATCTCGTGTCCGTTTGATTACCGACTCCGGCTTGACCCCCGCTGTTCGCGTAGTAAGAGGGGGGATCCCAAGGGACATCGTTTTTTTGATAGATGCCCTCTCCGAAAAATTGAAAGAAAGAGAAGGCCTTTTCGAATGCGTGAATCAAGTGCAAAGCATCAAAGAGAAGCTTGGATCCGATGCGGGTGAAATCTATTTAGCTAAGGGCGAGCTGCGCGGGAATGGCGCTCCTTTCTGGAAGTCCAGGCAGCCTGTCCTAAAAGGAGTCGGATTCAATTACGATTATTCCGATGCCGAAGGGCCTGCCCGCGAGCTTCGGACAGGTCGCGCTCTAGCCGGCCTCGATAAACCGATTCCTTTGATTGTGGAAGGAGATTCTCTTGTGACATCTGGATTCGATGGAGTGTTCCCGAAGGGAATTTCAGTAGCCGTCGCGACAACCGTATTTCCCCTGAAAGAAGGGAGCTTCTCTTATGAGATAGAAGCTCAGCCAACGGCGTGCTGCCTCAATGATTTAAAGGTGGTGTTCGTCCTCCCTCCGCTTAGCGGTGAATAATGGAGGCAATTGCCTCAATGGTACAGTCATCGAAAGTATAAGCGTAAACTTGTGCCTGGATTTCTTTCCGCTCGTCGTTTCTTCGCTGGAAAATCGAACCGATTTGCTCCGGGGCAATTTCAATCCCGCAGCGGTACAGAAATTGAGAACGATCGGCGCCTTGATTTTCCTGATTTATGGATTCGCCATCCCGTCGGTAAACAAGAAAATACATGGGGCGCTTCCAATAGAGAAAATCGTATCCGATCGACGACATATCCCCGATATACACATCGCAAAGGTTCAGCAAAGGATAAATGGGCGGGAATTCCAAAAGAAAAAAAATGTTGGTCTTTTTTGCATATTGGCCGATCAACCGCTCGATTTCAGGCGCAAATTTCGCTTGGGTATTCGGGTGGATTTTTACGATCAAATTGCAATCCTCCGGCAAGGCGGCCGACATTTCCCAAAAGGAACCGTTCCCTTCCGCGTCGTTCCAAGTAGGAGCGTAAAGATACGTTGTTCGGCCTTTGGGCAGAGATATTTCCTGTTCGAGCAGGGTTTCATAAAAAAGTCGATGCCTCAACCAGTAATGAAGACGGAAGTTCCCGATGCGAATGATTTGAGGGGATACCTTGTTTTGTTTGATGAAGTCGATCATTTTTTGGCCATATACTAGGGCGGTTTCTCCCTGTAGAGGTTCGAAAATGAAGGTCTTCCACCCTTTATCGGAATTGCCATGCGGCAGCCAAAGGATCTGGCGCGAAGGATCGGCCGGGAAGGCGGATTCGATCAAGCCTCTAGGAGAGCAGGCAACGATGACTGAAGGAAGATTCAGATCCCATCGATTGATCTCGATGATTTCGAGGTCGGGGTAATAGCGGCGCGCCAAATCCGCGACCGATTCTTCGCAAACGATCAACGGCCATCCCTGCAACGCACAAAAAGGAGCCAAATGGTCGATATAATGACGCGAATCGTCGAAAATCAGTCCAGCCGGAGTCTTCATTTTGTGAGGAATTCTTCCATATGGGATAATCCCGCCGCAAGGGTTTTGATGCAATGGAACAACTGCATATTTGGTTCAAAAACAATCAGCGCTCTTTCCCTTGGCGGGAAGAACGGACCCCCTACAAAGTTTGGATTTCAGAGGTGATGCTTCAGCAAACGCGGGCATCCGTCGTCATTCCCTATTTTTTGCAATGGATGGAGCGATTTCCCAATGTCGCCGCATTAGCTGCTGCCTCGGTTGAAGAGGTCATCAAGGCATGGGAAGGCCTAGGGTATTATAGCCGGGCTAGGAACCTCCATAAGGGAGCGCGCCAAATCGTCTCCTATTTTCATGGCGCGATTCCCGATTCGAGGGAAGAGTTGAGCAGGATCAGCGGACTCGGGCCTTACACGATCGGCGCCATTTTGAGTTTCGGATTTCAAAAGAGAGCCGCTGCGGTCGATGGGAATGTGGCGAGAGTGATCAGCCGATATTTTGCTATCGACGAGAATATTTGTAGGCCCAAAGTGCGTAAGAAGATCGAAGAGAAAGCGATCGCCTTCGCGCAGAGGGAAGAACCTTGGATCACCGCCGAAGCTCTGATTGAACTAGGAGCGACTGTCTGCCGCCCGAAACCTCGATGCGAAGAGTGTCCTTTGAAAACAGGCTGCGAGGGGTTGCAAAAAGGGATCGCGGCATCCTTGCCTATCAAGAGCGGGGAGAAAGAGATTACGCACTTGACTCGCGTTGTAACAGTGGTTGAATCCCAAGGCCAAATATTAGTCCGGAAAGGAGAGAAAGGCAAAGTGATGGCCGATCTTTACGAATTCCCCTATTTCGAAGGAATAGCGCAAAGTCCGGGCCATTTGGAAAAAATCCTTGGATTCAAGGTGGAGTTTGTTCAAAATCTACGAGAAGTCATTCAGACGTTTACGAGATATAAAGCTCGTCTTTTTCCCTGTTTATTGAAAACGGCGACTCCGGTTCCCGTGGCAGGAGCTGCATGGGTGGCTCGAGAACGGTTATCGGACCTCCCTTTTTCGGCGGGTCATAGAAAGATCGCAAGGCAAATTTGGATTTGAACTGCCTTTTCCACGGAATAGGATGAACATTCTTCATTTAGAAGCTTCTCCGGGATGGGGAGGACAAGAAATCCGGATCTTGCGCGAATCGGAAGGGATGCGATCGCGCGGCCATGAAGTGATTAT
>JABDHH010000015.1 GCA_013285585.1 Chlamydiota bacterium | reverse complement strand
AAAATTGACAAAAAACAGGAAGTTTCCTATTCTCATCTCAAAAAATCAACGGAGGCATTTTATGTCCGAAAAGAAAAAAATTAAGCCCATGGGCAACCGTGTTGTTGTCCAGAGAGAAGAAGCAAAAGCAACCAAGGGAGGGATTCTCCTTCCCGAAAGCGCTCAGAAAAAACCCCGTGAAGGAATCGTTACCGCTGTTGGACCTGGAAAGGCCGATTCCAAAGGTCAAGTCCAGCGGATGGATGTCAAAGTCGGCGACAAGATTTTATTTTCCTCCTATGGAGGTACCGAATATAAAGTAGATGAAACGGAGTACCTGATCCTCTCCGAAGAAGATGTTTTGGCTGTATATAACTAAGGAAAACGACCCATGGCAAAGATGCTCCAATTCAATGAAGATGCGCTGAAGTCGATTCTGAAAGGGGTCAAGACTCTCGCTAAAGCCGTTATCGTAACTTTGGGTCCCAAGGGGCGCAACGTCGTGATCGGGAAAAGTTTCGGATCTCCGCTCTCTACAAAGGACGGGGTGACGGTCGCTAAGGAAATTGTCCTGAAAGATAAATACGAAAATATGGGAGCCCAGCTAGTCAAAGAAGCAGCTTCGAAGGCTTCCGATACCGCAGGGGACGGCACGACGACAGCGATCGTCCTCGCAGAAGCGATCTTCGCCGAAGGGGTGAAGAATGTAGCGGCCGGCGCGAATCCGATGGACCTCAAAAGAGGGATCGACCAAGCGGTGAAGGCGATCGAAGCGGCTCTCGACCAACTCGCCAAGCCGGTCAAATCGCCGGAAGAAATCAGGCAAATCGCTGCGATTTCTGCCAACAATGATCCTGATATCGGCGCGATTATCGGAGAGGCGATGCAGAAAGTGGGCAAAGACGGCATCGTGACGATCGGCGAGGCGAAAGGGATCGAAACGACGCTCGATGTCGTTGAAGGGATGCAGTTCGATAAAGGCTATGTCTCTCCATATTTCATCACGAACGCTGAAAAGATGACGGTCGAATTCGATAATCCCTGGATTTTGATCACCGATAAAAAACTTTCCAACATTAAGGAATTGGTTCCTATCTTGGAAAAAGCGATGGAAAAAAAATCCCGCCCTCTTTTGATCATTGCCGATGATATTGAAGGCGAGGCTCTAGCGACGCTTGTCGTCAACAAGGTAAAAGGCGGCCTGCCTGTATGCGCGGTCAAAGCGCCTGCATTCGGCGACCGCCGCAAAGCGATGCTCGAGGATATCGCCATCCTGACCGGAGCAAAACTCGTTTCGGATGAACTCGGACTCAATATCGAAGAAGTGGGTCTCGATGTTCTCGGAAGCGCTGAAAAGGTGAAGATCGGCAAAGAAGAAACCACGATTGTCAACGGCTCTGGAAAAGCGAAAGACGTCCAAAAGCGGATTTCCCAAATCAAATTCGAACTCGCTCAGCCGAATCTCTCTGAGTACGATGGAGAAAAGCTAGAGGAGCGACTCGCGAAGTTGGTCGGCGGCGTCGCTGTCGTTAACGTAGGCGCGGTCACGGAAACGGAAGCCAATGAGAAGAAGGCGCGCATTGAAGACGCTCTCCACGCTACGCGCGCTGCGGTCGCCCAAGGAATCGTACCCGGCGGCGGCGTTGCGCTGATCCGCGCTTCAAAGGCTCTCGACAAGCTCAAGGTATTCGGAGATGAGGCGATCGGCGTCGAAATCATCCGCAAGGCGTGCTTTGCGCCCGCGACGGCAATTGCGAACAACTGCGGCAAAAACGGCACGTTTATCTCTGAAAAGATCGCCGAGAAAGAAGGCGCGGTAGGTTATAATGGACTGACCGACGCTTTTGCCGATCTTGTCAAAGACGGCGTGATCGATCCAGTGCTTGTGACGAAGAGCGCCCTCATGCATGCAGCATCCATATCGGGAATGCTCATCACCATCGCGGCAATGATTACCGACAAGCCCGAACCTAAAAAAGCTGCAGCCGCAGCTCCAATGGGCATGGGTGGAATGGGCGGCATGGGCGGCATGGGTGGCATGGGTGGCATGGGTGGAATGGGTGGAATGGACTTTGGCGGAATGGGAATGTAATGCCGACCTACGCCTACAAATGCGCCTCCTGCAGCCATGAGCTGGAGGCGTTTCAAAATATCACAGATGAGCCCTTAGCCGATTGTCCCAGTTGCGGAAAGAACACTCTGCAGCGGGGTATCGGCGGGGGCCAGCTCTTCATCCGCCCTTCAGGCAAGGATCCTTCATCTCAACCGGTCCCGTCCTGTTGTCCTTGCGGCAAATCCAAATGCAGTTCCTAATTTAAATTAGAAAATAGACAAGCAATCTTTTAAGGCGTGGATCACTAGATCAGGCTCCCAATCATGAGGATTGGGAAGCCGACGAGGATTGAACCAGCAAAAGGGCATGTTCAGGTTTTTGGCGCCTTGGCCGTCGCTTGTCAGGGAATCGCCGACCATCAGTGTGCTGGAAGCAGAAGATTTCAGCAGGTCGAGAGCGGTCTGGAAAATAAGAGGATGGGGCTTGGCAACGCCGCATTCATCCGATACGACCATGATTTGAGAGTAGCGGGAGAGCCTCAGCTTTTTTTGTTTATTGCGCTGCATGTGGGTAAATCCGTTCGTGATGAACGCGACGGGTATCGAACGGCGTTTCAAGGTTTCGAGCACTTCCTCGGCTCCTTCTATCCAATGGGAGTTTAAGATCAACTGATCTTCATAGAATTGGACGATTTCAGGGATAAACGGAATCCGGTAGAGATCGGCAATCTGCTGGAAACGGAGATCGGCAATGGTGGAAGTGCGGATGGTTCCTTCTTCCGCGAGATTCCAAAGAGATCGGTTGATCGATCCATAATGTGTCCGAAAGGCTTCCCACGAAACCAAGTGGTGGAAATACTTGGCATAGCATTTCCTGAGCGAGATCTCTTGGCTTCTTTCGAAGTCGATCAACGTATCGTCTAAGTCAAAAAGAACAGCGTTGTATGGCTTAGCCATGAAGCAATCTTTACGATATTCTAGTCGATTTCATAAGGAGGGGCCGAGAGCCGTTTGCCATTCAGGGCATTCCAATAGCTCGTCATCTGAGTCCCGTCGGGATTTTGAACGACGATACTGTAGACGGGCAAGAAGATTTCCGTCGTTTTACGGATGGCGAAATCAATGCCGAAAGCAGCTTGGGAAATGGCTTCGATTTGCGACGCGCGATATCGCTTCTTGACGCGGATCGCCTTTTTCGTCGGTTTGGTGACGAGCCAATGTTCCAGTTTTGTCTCCGGAATGACCATCAGGCGAGGGTTTTGCAGGTGAAGCCGATAGGTGTTCCCTGTTTGGACGATGAGACTTTTTTTGCGGCAGCTGTCGATCCAGGAATCGAGGATGCTGTTTTCGATGTTCAAAAACTTAGAGAGGCCGTCCCGATCCCAGGCGCCGCCGCGGGATGCGAGGGCGTTGATGACCTTGAACTCTTGACGGCCGGCGTTCGCAGCGATGCAGTCCGTGAACCCGTGAGTCCTCTCCCATGTGCTGGTGTTTACGACCATTTCACCATCGACAAGGCCCCAGAGGATGATCCCTTCTCCGGTTTTTTCATGCGAGCGGGTATATTTTACATCCATCAGAAGATAAGGAACGAATTTGAGCGTCGGTTCGAGGAAAACATGGGCGTTGTCGGACAAAAGCTCCAGGCGGTGGGCCTCCATGATGCTATCCGCAGTATAGCGGACCTCAAGGGTCTGAAACGTATCGGCTGTAAAAAAATCTTCGATTTTTGCGCTTACGCTGGGAAAAAAATTCCAGGCCCAATAGCCACCGAGTCCAAGAATGCACATGAATATGAGAAGGCTAATCCGCCGCATAATCGAAATTCTCCAAAGAGGATGTTGGTTTTAAGGTTCTTTTGATCCAAATCCAGAATTTTGAACCGAAAATCGACGACGTCTTCAATCGTTATCCCCCTCTATCTTATTTAATGAAAAACCATTTTTGATGCAAGTTGTTGGAAATGGAATGGTTTTATTTCTAAAGGGCATCTCGCGAGGCGAGGATCCGTTGGTTTCATTTCTTTGAACCCTCATTTTGCAGACACCTTCTTAGTCTTTCATCGAGAGGAGGAACTCGGCGTTGCTTGCCGTTTTCTTCAGTCGTGCAGTAAGGAGATTCATCGCATCGACAGGGGTCAGGTCGGCGATCCCTTGGCGCAAGAGATAGATCTTCTCGAGTTCGGCCGGGTGGAAGAGAAGTTCTTCTTTACGCGTGCCACTCTTGATCAGGTCGATCGCAGGGAAAATCCTTCGATCGGCGAGGCGCCGATCGAGGACGAGCTCCATGTTGCCCGTTCCTTTGAATTCTTCGAAGATCACCTCGTCCATCCGCGAGCCAGTATCGATGAGGGCGGTCGCGATGATGGTAAGCGACCCTCCCTGTTCGATGTTGCGGGCCGCTCCGAAGAAGCGCTTAGGTTTATGGAGCGCGTTTGCATCGACGCCGCCGGTGAGGATTTTGCCGGAGTGGGGCTGAACGGTGTTGTAGGCGCGGGCAAGACGGGTGATGTTGTCGAGAAGAATGACGACGTCGTAGCCGCATTCGACCAGGCGGCGGGCCTTTTCGATCACCATCTCGGCGATCTGGACGTGCCTCTCAGGGGGTTCATCGAACGTAGAGGCGATCACTTCGCCTTTTACGGTGCGCATCATATCGGTGACCTCTTCAGGACGTTCGTCAATGAGGAGAACGAGGAGGATCACTTCAGGGCTATTGGTCTCTATGGCATTGGCGATATTCTGCATCAAAATCGTCTTGCCCGATTTTGGAGGAGCGACGATTAGGGCGCGCTGCCCTTTTCCGATCGGCGAGGCCAGATCCAGGACGCGGGTGGAAAGCCGGTCGCGGGTGGTCTCCATAACGAGCCGCCTGTTCGGGTAGAGAGGAGTCAGGTTTTCGAAGAGGACGCGGTCGCGGGTTTGCTCGAAGGTCTTGTTGTTGATCCGCTCCACTTTTAGCATCGCAAAATACTTTTCTTTCTCCTTAGGCGAGCGTATGGATCCGAAGATGGTGTCTCCTTTTCGAAGATCGAATCGGCGGATTTGCGCGGGAGAGACGTAGATGTCTTCGGCAGAAGGGAGGTAGTTGTAGTTAGGAGAGCGGAGAAATCCGAATCCATCGGGGAGCACTTCCAACACCCCTTCGCCGTAGAGGACTTCGTTGGGCCGTTCGGAGATCGTTTTTACGATCTCGAACACGACGCCCGATTTGGTGAGAGGAGCCGTATGCTTGAGGCCGATGCTCCGGGCATAGGCTTGAAGCTGGTCAATGTTCATCCGTTGCAAATCGGAGATCCGGGTGACAGCTTCGAAATTTTGAGGAGGTTCGGGAGGGAGATTGGAGCTATTTTGCGATTCGGTCTGCTGATCTTGGTTCATGCGTGTTTTGCCTTAAGTTTTAAGAATTTGTTCAATGCGATAATTTGATTTTTTAGGTCGTCGACAGTTCCATTATTTTGAATTTTATAAGTGCTAAGCTCTGCTTTTTGATGGGGACTCAGTTGACGTCTCATCCGTCGGTCATACTCTTCTGATGTAAATCCTGTCTGCTCGAACCTGCGACGGGCAATCGATTCGTCCGCGAGTACGGCGACAATACAATCATAAAACGATTCCCCTTGGATCTCGAATAAAAGAGGAATCTCTACCACAAAGGAGGTGTACGTTCCCTCATGACAAGCTTGGCTGTAAAGCTCCTCGATTTTGCGGAGCACAGCCGGATGCAGGAGCTTTTCCAATTTAGCGAGCTGCTGCGGATCCTTAAATGCCTTTTCAGCAATCCTCTTTCGGCTCAATTTTCCTTCAGCTAAAATTTCAGGGCCGAATAGCCGGATGATTTGCTGTCCGAGATCGGTGTCGGGATCAAGGAGCTCGTGAACGACCGCGTCTGCATTGACGACGAATGCTCCCAGCTCCTGGAAGAGCCGGCAAACGGACGTTTTTCCGCTCGCCACTCCACCTGTGATAGCAATTTTTTTTAATTTTAGCATTCGGCCCAATTTTTGCCAACGGCTAAGTGAACTTCGATCGGCACGCTCAATTTGAGGACATGTTCCATTTTTTCTTTCACCAATTTTTCAAAAACTGGCACTTCGTTGTCAGGTACTTCAAAAATTAATTCGTCATGGATCTGAAGGATCATTTTTCCTTCTAGGTTTCGTTCGCCCATGACCCGATCGATTTCGATCATGGCCATTTTGATCAGATCGGCGGCCGTTCCTTGCAGGGGAGTATTCACTGCCAGACGCTCGGCGGCGGCGCGGATAGACGGATTTTTATTGTCGATTTCAGGGATCGGCCTCTGTCTGCCTGTCAAGGTGATGGCTATGCCGGTTTTTCGGGCGGCCGTTTTGCATGACTCGAGATAGTCGGATACCTTCGGATATCTTTCGAAATATCTTTGGATGAATTCGGAGGCTTCGCGCATAGAGATTCCAAGCTGTCGGGAGAGTCCGAATGGGCCTTGGCCGTAGATGATGCCGAAATTGACGACTTTTGCCAAGTTGCGCATTTCGGAAGTGACCATGGCGGGAGGGATGTCATAAACGAGAGAGGCGGTGTGGGTATGGATATCCTGGCCGGATCGGAAGGCGCGGATCAGTTCGGGATCTTCGCTGAAATGCGCGAGGATGCGGAGTTCGATTTGGGAATAGTCGGCTCCGATGAAAGACCAATGCGGGTGTTCCGGCTGGAAGCAGGCGCGGATTGCCAATCCTTCCTTTGATCGGACGGGGATGTTTTGAAGATTCGGGTCTTGGCAGGAAAGGCGTCCGGTTGCGGCAACCGACTGACTGAAGGTGCAATGGATCCGCCCCGTTTTTGGCAGGACCGATCCGGGCAGGGCTTCGACATAGGTGGAGCGGAGTTTTTCAAGGCCGCGGTATTCTAGGATCGAGCGGGCCAATGGATAGTCTGCGGCCAGCGCTTCGAGGACGTCGGCACCTGTCGAAAATTCGGTTTTTTTGCGGAAGGGCTGTTTCATCCCTAATTTTGTGAAGAGGATTTCGCTAAGTTGCTTGGGAGAGTTGAGATTGAACTCTTCCCCTACCTCTTGGAAAATTTTTTTCTTCAGAAGCTCCAGATCTCGAAAGAGAAACTCTCCTAAGCGCTTCAGCTTTTCTACGTCGAGGTAGATGCCATTCGTTTCCATTTTAGCTAAAATGGGGAGGAGAGGCAGTTCGATGTCGAACAGGAGGCGGTCCAGCTTTCTTTCTTTTAGCTGTTCTTCGAATAGCTCCTTGAGCTTGGTCGTATAGTCGGCATCTTCGCAGCAATATTCGGTCACTTTTTCGATCTCGACATCCCGCATCGAGATCTGGTCTTTCCCTTTGCCGATCAGGTCGTTGATTGGAATTTTGAGTTTTTGGAATTTTTCGAGGGCAAGCTCATCGAGGTTGTGGCGGCGGCTTTGGGGATTGAGAAGATAGGAGGCAATGAGCGTGTCGAACGAAATCTTGGACAGTTCGATCCCTAGATTTTGGAGGATATGCCAGTCGTATTTGATGTTGTGGCCATAGAAACTGCATTTCGCCTTGCGGAAAAACTCTTTCAGGTCGGTGTCGCTTTTCGCGCCCAATTTCCCATTGCGAGGGACATACCATGCCTCGCCCGGCTCTATGCAAAAGCCGATGCCGACGAGCTCAGCGGTCATAGGAGAAAGGCCGGTCGTCTCGGTATCGATGCAGACTTCCTTTTCTTTGGCCAGTTTTTCTAGCAGTATTTGCAGTTCTTCTTCATCATCGACCAAGTGGTACTGCCGCTTGTCCGCATGGCGCTTGCCAGGTTTTTTTAGAGATTGGGCAGCGGGCGGCCCGGTTCCCATATCTCGGAGCAGCGAGAGAAATTTCATCCGGTGGTAGAAGCTGGTCAGTTCGGCAAAGTCCGGCTCTTTTAGCCGATAGAATTCGACCTGTTTCGGGATCTCTACGGTTAGGTCTAGCCGAGCGAGCTCTCGGCTCATCAACGCCTCGCTTTTATTTACCCGGAGAATTTCCTGCTTTTTTTCTCCCTTTACCTTTTCCGGATGAGCGAGGAGTTCATCCAATGTGCCGAATTCTTCGAGGAGCGCTGTGGCCGTCTTGGGTCCGAATCCCGGGATGCCGGGGATATTGTCGGATGCATCGCCTACGATCGCCAGATAATCGAGCATCTGGTCGGGGCGGACTCCGAAGAGCTCCTTTACCTTGGCTTCGTCGACTAGGGTATTATCCTTGTGGGCGTGGAGCATGAAGATCCGGTCGCTGACGAGCTGCATCAGATCCTTGTCGCTCGAGCACAGGTAGGTCTTGGCTCCTTTTTTGGCTGCCCAGACAGCGATGGCGGCCATCGTATCGTCCGCCTCTACGCCCTCTATGCAAAGGGTTGAGATCCCTGCCATCCCGCACCACTCATAAGCCCAGTCGAATTGAGGAAAAAGATCTTCCGGCGCTCCCTTGCGGTGCATCTTGTAGTCGGCATAAACTGCTTGGCGCGATTTTTTGTTTTCGGGACCATCGAAAACTGCGATAAGATGCTCCGGAGAAAAATCTTTCATCAGCTTTTGAATGGAGCGGATGAATCCATAGAGAGCGCTTGTCGACTGTCCCTGATCATTCAACATGGGTCCGATCGCATAGTAGGACCGGAACAAGTAATTGACCGCGTCGACGATGTAGATCTTGTCCATTTATACCCAAACAACTTCAATTGGCCTCTGCATATTACCAACTTTTGAAGTCATTTGGGTATAGACAGAGGTCTGGGTGTCCATAAGGTGTGTATGCATCTCTCTAAGCTAACTTCTGCTTTAGTTTCCCAAAGCCCTCTTGTAAACCAAGGCGTGTCTCTCGACAAAGCCTACGGCTTTATGCCGTGGGTGGTTTACTCGGGTTGGTACAAATAAGCAAACTGATCTCGGATTTTGGGCTGCCCAAGGTCGAACTTATGTTCGATTTTCCCCGCCAGGAGGTTGTTTTCCCCTCTGACCAGTTGGGATATCCAGTCATGCCGGGGTTCGAGTTCGACGACCTGATAGGGTTGTGAAGGATCAATCTTCGCCTCTTTTAACAGGTCGATCAATGCTTCGCTCCGGCTCGCGTTGGCTTTGTCGATATAGCCGTACTCTTCGGCTTTCACAGGGTCGAAAACATGCGCTCCATATACATTGATCAACTTTTCTTTATCGAGATTGGGACGGGCCGAAGTGACGATCTGGACGAACCGGTTATAATAGTAGTTGACGATCGATTGAAAGAATTCATCTTCATCTTTCTTCCAAGGACGGAAGGGACTCATAGCGTCTTTGTCGATCCCCTTTGTGACCGTCTTCGTCTGGACGCCGATTTTGCCCAAAGAGTCATAGATGTTAAAGAAAGGTCCGATAATCACGCCTACCGACCCGATGAGCGACGAAGGACTGGAATAAATTTTTTCCGCAGAAGAGGAGATATACATTCCGCCAGATGCGCAAAGGCCATCTACATAAGCGTAAATCGGCACTTTGTACCTGGCTTTGTAGTCCAAGAGCATCCGGTAGATGTTGTCCGAGTCGACAACCGTCCCGCCGGGAGTATTGAAATGGATCAAGATCCCCTTCACGCGGTCGTTTACGAGAAGGCCGGTCCTGGATTCGAGAAGGATGTTTTCGACAGTTTCGGTGTCTAAGGCGGTCGGCTCTCCGATAACTCCATGGATATTCAACTGAAGGATTGCCGGAGCGGTGATCGAGACCATATCTCGATTGCCCGATGCATCGGGGAGGATATTCATGGTCGTCTTTTGCTCGACCAGACTCGATCCCGAAATAAAGCTATAGGCCATCGAGCAAAGGAATACGGCCAAGAGGATGCCGACGACGGCGAAGAACATTCTGCAGAAGCTGCGCAAAGCGGATACGAAGATCGATTCGCGGGAGATTTCCATGGAAAGACCCTATATTTATGTCGAGTGTCACACACCCAGTAATATTTATACTCGCGCACTTACTTAAAAGGAACTAAAAACAGGGACTTCGTAGACAGTCTCTCAGATTGAATAAAATTTACGCCTGAGTTTTTGGATTATTTCGCGCGGACCATAGCAGGGGCGAGCTGGAAAAGTTCGAGGAAAGCGAGCCATCCCATCGCAACGAAGGCGGCAAACGCGATCCAAGAGAAGGAAACGTGATAGACAAGGCCTGCCAAGACGATGAATTGCAGGGCGGTCGTGATTTTGCCCCAGCGGACGGAGCGGAAGACGATCAATTTCGTCCGCCTTGTGGCCATCATGATGATCCCATAGAGGCAGAGGAAGAAATCGCGTGAGAGCATCGCGGCGATTTCCCAGCCGGCGATCTGACCTTCTTGATAAAAGATGGCCAGGGCGAAATAGACGAAAAACTTATCCATTGCAGGATCGAGAATCGCGCCGAAGCGGCTAGTAGATTGGTAGCGTCGGGCAAGGTAGCCGTCGATGCAGTCGGAAAGAGCGGCAAAGATAATCGCAAGCAGACGGAGAGTGGGATTTCCTTGAAGAAATAAAAATGCTAGCGGCGCCCGGAAAAAGGAAAGGCTGTTCGATATCGTAATCATTCTTTTAACAGGAAAAATTCGCGTCCATTCTTATACCAGATCCGCTGATTTAGGATCATGCCCCTTCTTTCATCAATTGGGGTTGAGGGGAGGGGTCAGGGATGTCGATCTTGGAATCTCGGTTTGCGAGATCATCGAATTGTTTCCCTAAGGAGAAGACGGCGAAGATCCAGGCGAGGATGACGATTAGGAAAATCGCCCCTACGTAGGGCGTGCTGGCAGAGACCGTCGTCAATAACAAGAGAAGTCCTTGGTGGATGACAGAACCGCCCGATTTCCCGATGCGGGATCCGACGCCGTCGATGGCGGCTTTCCCTTTGAGCCTCGATTCGATTCCCAGAGGAATGAAAGCCATTTCTTTCGTTGCGTCGAACAGCGTATATTTGCAGGCGCGGGCCATCGCTTGCTGCAAGGATCCGAAGGTGATGCTGAGCATGAGCGGGGTCGTGCCGAAGACGGCTCCGATCCACTGGATGCCTGATTGCTCAGAGAGAGTGAACATAAAAAAGCCGATGCCGGTAATGAGGACGATGACGGCCGGGATCAGCGCGGCGG
This sequence comes from Chlamydiota bacterium, assembly GCA_013285585.1. Classification (GTDB taxonomy): domain Bacteria; phylum Chlamydiota; class Chlamydiia; order Chlamydiales; family SM23-39; genus CAIPFQ01. The sequence continues at coordinate 16,439 of JABDHH010000015.1, read as the reverse complement.
TTGTCCATGAGCGGCGGATAAAGCTGTTAGTGAAGAAGATGGCTACGACGGTCGCGATGATCCCCATGACGGTCATCACATCTCCCATGTAAGCGGTATAATCGTTAGGATTCGGATAGACGTGCTTGATCTGGTTTTTCCAGACGACCTCAATCAGGTTCATGGCAAGGTTGTAGGCGACGACGATGGCGGCAATGCAGATTAAATATTTGGATTTGGCAAGGTAGGCGAAATTCTTCCTCATCGACATTTTGATTTTTTCAGGCTGCAGATCGAGCGGCTGGGCCAATTCGCTGGGGCGGATCACGTGGTAGTTCAACCAGCGGAAGATTGCGATGGTCAAGAGTCCGGAAACAATGACGGTGCAGCTGAGAAAGAGAACCGATTGGTCCCACACAGTCTGCCCGTAGGGAATCCAGGGAACGTAGAAATTTTTTGCAAAGTTGCTGGCTGCCTGGCCTGCGCCGATTCCAGCGATATTCCCGCCGATCGTTAACAATCCATAATAGCGCTTGGCTTCCCCCACTGAGGTCACTTCATTGGCGAATCCCCAAAATAGGACGGATAGGATCGCTGTGCTCCAGAGTTCCGACATGACGTAGAAAAGGGTGAATGTCCAATTGCGAAACAAGGCGATCAAACCTTTGCACCCCGGAGGAAGGCAAGCTTGGAGTTTATCGGCTAGCTCATTGGGATGAAGGTATTCTTGCGCCGGGAAAAGCACGAAAGTGAAAATAAAGAAAAACGCCAGGAAAAGGAGCATCATGATGTAGAACACCTTCTCCCTGGAATAGCGATTCGCAAGTCGCGTAAAAATGTAGGTGAGCAAAATCGCGCTGGGGAGGATCGCCCAGACTTTAATGAAGGGAATGGTCTCCGCGCCCGAGTTGCTGGCTGTGACTACCATCGAGTCTTTATAGGCTCGTAGCAGGTTATAATTGAAAGCGATTAGGGCGAACATGAAGAAGAGAGGGAGGAATTTCCTTAACTCCCATCGGTGAATCGGCCAGAAAAAGGAGCGCCACTTCCCGAAACCGGCAGTGTTATCCGAGTTCATATCTCATGGTGTTGCCAATGTCCTAATCATTGCATATCGGCCTATTTAATAAAATGGAAGAAAGCGATTTTTTCGAGGCAGCCGCTGAACCTGTCCGAATAAAATTTTTCGTCGAGCTTTTGGGTCGAAAAATCGACTGAAGCTTCTGATGCGGTAGTGAATTTTTTGCTGGAAAAGTGTAAAGAAAAAGTTATGCATTCTATCTTGAGGCAATTGGCTCTCTTTTGTGATTATTTCGCTTTGGCTGGTGAAAGGGCGTCGATGCCGGGTAAGTGACCGAATTCAAGAAATTCCAGCGCCGCCCCGCCTCCTGTCGAAAGATGGGCGAATTTTTCTCCCAGCCCCATTTGCTGGATGGCGGCGACCGAGTCTCCGCCGCCGACAATCACTTCCGCTTGGGAATTGGCCAGAGACGTTGCGATTTCAAAAGTTCCCTTGGCAAAATGGGGCATTTCAAACACGCCTAGGGGACCGTTCCAAAATACCGTAGAGGCTTTCTGAAGGAGCCTGGACCATTCATGGATCGTTTCCGGACCGATGTCCATCCCTTGCCAGCCTTTGGGGATTCCCGCTCTGGATTTGATCACTTTCCAGTTTGCATCGTTGGAAAATGCATCGGCGATCACGAGATCAGTGGGAAGATGGATCGACTTTGCGTTCTGGAGAATTTGTTTCGCTCCATTCACTTCTCCTTCTTCAAAGAGAGAGGATCCGATTTCGATCCCTTCCGCTTTGAGAAACGTAAACGTCATGCCCCCTCCCAAAAACAAGGAGTCGACTCTCTTGAGAAGGTTATGGATCACGCCGGCTTTCGTAGAGACTTTCGCTCCGCCGATGATCGCATAGAAAGGATGCCGCGGACTTTGAAGAAGAGGGTATAGAAATGAGAGTTCCTTTTCCATGAGAAAGCCTGCCGCTGCCTTTCCGGGAAAATGTTTGGCGATCAATGCAGTGGAAGCGTGGGCGCGGTGAGCGGTGCCGAAGGCATCGTTGACGTAAAGATCTCCCAGCTCGGCGAGCTGGTCGACGAAGGACGGATCCTTTTCCGGCTCTTCTTCTCCGATGTGAAAGCGGACGTTTTCCAGCATAAGCACTTGGCCGGGGCGAAGAGCGGACGCCATTTTTTCGACTTCTGGGCCTACGCAGTCCGGAGCGATCGGCACTGGTTTATGCAGCAATTCGGAGAGCCGTTTGGCTACCGGAGCTAAAGAAAATTGGGGGTCCGGCTTCGGCTTTGGGCGTCCCAGGTGGCTCATGAGGATCAAAGAAGCCCCATGCGCTAACACATATTCGATAGAAGGCAGGGCGGCGACGATCCGCGAATCGTCTGTGATTTTCCCCTCTTGTGAAAGTGGGACATTAAAATCGACCCGCATTAAGACGCGTTTACCCTTGAGGAATAGATCTTTTAATGTCAGTTTATCCACTGATTTCATGCTAGTGATAAAATTATTTAGGGCAAGAATTTTTGCCGAAGAAATGATAGACGATACACCATCCGGCAAGACTTTCATAAAGGACGAAGATGCCAGCCCCGGCAAGGATCCAGCTGCTTTTATAATAGGCTGCAACAAGTAAAGCGATCGCTATTGCAAACCGAAAAAGACGCCCTGGTGTTCCAATGTTTTTATTTTTACTCATAAATTCGTGAAGGGATTGCCGGCTTGCTCGAACCCTCCTCCCTTTTTCCGGTTGCGGAGTTCGCAGCGGATCGAATAGAGAAGATCCTGGTCGAAATCCTTCCGTTCGGCCCAGAGAAGATATTCGAGAGGTATTTCATCGAACCGGCGCCCTTTGTGTTTTCCGAGAGGCATGGCTTTGAGCCGGATCGGCTTTTGGAGGATTTGGAATAGCTCTTCAGTTGTTTGAAAAGTCCTCGCAAGCTGCTTGAAGACTTCGATGTTGACGATCACATCGCTCATTGCCCGATGGGCTCCTTCGGGCTCTATGTTGAAATGCTGGCGTAGCTGTTGCAGGGAATTTACCGGACTTTCTCCATAGAGGCGCGCCATGCGGAGAGTATCCAAATAGAGCTGCTGATCGATCTGACACGGGATCTGATGTCTCTTTGCTTCTGCGGCAATCAAAGCGATATCGAACCCAATCCCATGTCCGACTAGAATGTGTCCGCTAATCATCCGAAGAAGCTGAGGCAAAACCTCGGCAATCTTAGGCTTTCCTTCGATCATCTCCTTGGAGATTTTATGAATGTCTTGCGATGTTTCCGGGATGTCGCATTGAGGATCGACGAGGGTTTCGAATTCATCCAGGATTTGGTCGAATGTAAATCGAGCTGCCGCTACCTCGATAATCCGGTCTTTATCGGGCAAAAGGCCCGTTGATTCACAATCAAGGCAAACAAAAATATCTTTGCGTATCAATCCCATGCAGCCAATGAGTTTATCAGGTCAGGATCAAAAGCGGAAGAGAGATGCACATTTCTGCCGGGCTCGGAATAGGAAAAATGGAGAGAAATCGACCGGGAAGGGAGCCTTGCGCCGAGCCGTTCGGGCCACTCGATCGCAACAATGCCATTTTGATCAAAATACTCATCGAATCCCATAGCAAAGAAATCGGAAGAGCTTTTCATCCGGTACAAGTCGAAGTGATAGAGGTATCGTACGCCCTCTTCATATAAATGGAGATAGGTAAAGGTAGGGCTTTGGATGAAAGCCGCGATACCAAGTCCTGCTGCGAGTCCTTGAACGAATGAGGTTTTTCCTGCTCCCAAAGGGCCATGCAAAGCCAAAATAGACCCACGCGGCAGCAACTGGGCCGCATGTCGTCCAAACAGATGCGTTTTGTCGGAAGAGCTTAGTTCGATTATTCGGCTTCTTCCACCCATTTATCTAGATAAGGCTGAAATTCAGGGTGCTGGGTGAGCGCTTCGACGAATTGCGCGATCTTATCTTCCGTCAAGTGCTTCTGGATGAAGGCGAGGAAATTCTCTTCGATCTGATAGCGGTTTTGGTTTTGGACTTCGTGGAAGGTAAGGAGCTTGATGTGATTTTTCTTGAAATCGTCGATCACGGCTGCTTTGCTGTTGAAGAGCTTACCGGTAATAGCCGAAGAATAGACGACCTTTTTAATGGAGGCTTTCCGCTCGCTGATGTAGTTCTTGATCACGTCAGGGTCTTCCGAAACGAAAAATCTTTTGACTGGCAGCCCGCCTACCCTCTCTTTGTTCTCAGGACACTTCGCGACCCAGTCGTAGATGGCATCCTGGGGATTCGGATGGGTGTTGTCGGCGAACACCTTGCCGGTAAAAGGACAAATGTATATTTTTTTTGTTTCTTCATTGACGCTTTGCTGGCCGAATTGGATCACGATTTCCGTTTCGCGCCACAATTTCCCTTGGGCTTCCAGGCGGGCAATCAGATCCTCCGTGCTCTGGTAGATAGTCTTTTCCCGAGGGAATAAGACCGGCTTCAGCTTGTATTTCTCTTCAATGAAAGTGAGATACGCTGTCACAAGGTCTGCATTGCGATTCTTTTTTAAGAATTTTAGTAATTCATTTTTTTGTTCAGCGCTGATGCTGAGAGCGGTAGTCATGTCGTCCTCAAATTAGAGACTGGCACTCTCAAAATTTGAATCGAAAATCGGTTCGAAAGAACCCCAAAATCGATTGAAACCCAATCTGTTAACAATCTCTTAGCCTGGGAGGATATCTCAAGAACAAATTAACTTTCAAGTAGAATCAGGTTCCCTTGATTTTTGAAGATCGGCGTGGTATAGTTCCCTCAAAAATTTCCCACTATGAGGATTTTTAATGGCCGACCAGCTTCTTGAAAAACCCGTTTTGAAAAGAGCCCCCTCAATTCTCGATGCAATGACTCCCTCTTCTTCCCTGCAATTCGAGAAAATCCCGGTCGAGGGCTACGAACAGGTGGTGAAGATAACCCATAAAAGCGCTGGCCTTACCGGTATCATCGCCATTCATAGCTCGACTCTAGGGCCAGCATTGGGCGGCATCAGGATCCATCCTTACGGCTCTTTCAACGAAGCTTTGGAGGACGTCTTGAGGCTGTCTAGGGGGATGACCTATAAGTCCGCCATCGCCGAATCGGGATTCGGAGGCGGCAAAGGCGTGATCATCGCTGATCCGAAGAAGCACAAGACGATTGAGCTCCTTTTGGCTTTCGGGGCTGCTGTAGAGAAGCTGGGCGGAAACTATATCTGCGCGGAAGACGCCGGCTGCACGACCGAAGATGTGAAAATCATCCGGCGTGCGACGAAATACGTTGTGGGTTTGCCGAACGCAAAGAGCAGCGGAGATCCCGGCACTTTCACTGCGTGGGGCGTTTACCGAGGCATCCAAGCGGCGGCCAAAAAACTTTTCGGAACCGATTCGCTGGAAGGCAGATCGGTCGCCATTCAAGGTTTGGGGAGCGTAGGCTCCCGTTTGGCCGATATTCTTTTTTGGGCAGGCGCCGAATTGGTCCTTTCCGATTTGGATACGGCGAAGGTGGAACGGCTCGCCCATCAGTATGGAGCTAGGGCAGTTCCGGCGGATCAAATCCTTGCGACGGAATGCGACATCCTGGCCCCTTGCGCCCTCGGCGGGATCATCAACGACAAGACCCTCCCTTTTTTTCAATGCCGCGCGATCGCAGGGGCGGCGAACAACCAGCTGCTCCGCGATTCCCATGCGGTTGCATTGCAAACCAGGGGCATCCTCTACGCTCCCGATTTCGTCATCAATGCGGGAGGGATCTTGAATGTGACCTCTGAACTGGATGAAGAAGGGTACAATCCGACGACTCCCCGTTACAGGGTACACCGTATCTACGACACGCTTCTTGCGATTTATGAAATCGCCGAAAAAAATCGGGAATCGACTCATTCCGCCGCGCTCGCATTGGCCAATTACCGGATTCGATACGGCATCGGCAAAAGAATCCTCCCTCCGACCTTCCACCACCAAGCTGAATAATTGAGCGAGCCTAATGGAAACTCTCATCTCCTTGTTTCGAAGGAAAGTGTCCGAGGCGATTTCACTCGCTTTGAACCTTCCCATAGAAGAATCCCAAGCTGACATGGCCCCTTCCAGTCAGGAAGAATTCGGCCATTACCAATGCAATAGCGCTCTGAGGTTGGCCAAGGCCCTTCAGCAAAATCCACGTGCAATCGCCCAAAAGATCATCGACAAATTCGACCAGTCCTTCTGTTCGAAGATCGAGATTGCCGGTCCAGGTTTCATCAATTTCACCCTTTCGCCTCACTTTTTGTCCCAGCAATTGCAAGAGCAGTTTCACGATCGCCTATGCGGTGCCAGCCTTCCTAAAAAAAGGCAGAAGGTCGTCGTCGAGTTTTCTTCCCCCAATGTCGCTAAGGAACTCCACGTTGGGCATATCCGCTCCACGATCATCGGAGATTGCTTGGCCCGCCTCTTCGAATTTTTACAGCAGGATGTTTTGCGGCTCAATCATATCGGGGATTGGGGCACTCAGTTCGGCATGCTGATCACCTACATGAAAGAGGCCGCTCCCAAGGTTTTGAAGGGTGAAGAAGAGACGACGCTTGAAGCCTTGATGGAATGGTATCGCGCCGCGAAAAAGCGGTTCGATGAGGATGCCGATTTTAAAAAACGGTCTCAGATGGAAGTCGTCCGCCTCCAATCGGGGGACAAGGATGCCTTGTACGCTTGGAAATCGATCTGCGACATCTCCCGCACGGCATTCCAGGAAATCTACGACCTGCTCGATGTGAAAATTATAGAGCGGGGAGAATCGTTCTACAACCCCATCCTCAAAGAAATCGTCGCCGAATTCGAAAGACACGGGTTGGTGACTATTTCCGACGGCGCAAAATGCGTGTATCTTGAAGGGTTCAAGAATCGGGAAGGAGACCTTCTTCCCATGATGATCCAAAAATCGGATGGCGGATACAATTACGACACAACGGATCTCGCAGCGATCCGGCATCGTATCTTTGTTGAAAAAGCCGATCGGATCATCTACATAACCGACTCCGGACAGTCGCTCCACTTTCAAATGCTTTTCGCCGCGGCTCAAAAAATCGGCTGGCTCGATCCCAACAAAATTGAAGTGGACCACGTTGGATTCGGCCTCGTCCTTGGAGCGGACGGAAAAAAACTCAAAACCCGCTCAGGGGTGACCGAAAAGCTGATCGATCTGTTGACCGAAGCAGTCGATCGAGCCCGAGGCATGGTCAAAGGGCGCCTTCCCGATGCACCGGTTCCGGAGATCGAACACCTTGCGCGCGTTCTTGGGATTGGAGCCGTAAAATACTCCGATCTTTCGGTCCATCGGACAAAAGACTACGTATTCAGTTACGACAAGATGCTCCGTTTCGAAGGCAACACAGCTGTCTTTCTCCTATACGCCTATGTGAGGATCAACGGAATCAAAAGGAAGACGCACGCCGATATGGACAAAGTCGTGCAACTGCATCGGATCGCTGTCCAGCATCCTTCTGAAATCTCTCTCGGGATCCATCTTCGCCGCTTCGGAGAGATTTTGGAATTGGTGTCGCGGGATCTTTTGCCCAACCGCCTTACTGATTATCTTTATGAGCTCGCCGAAAAATTCAATGCCTTTTTCCGCGATTGCCGAGTCGAAGGAAGCCCTGAGGAAGGAAGCCGGCTTCTTCTGTGCGAACTCACCTCCAAAGTCTTGCGTCAAGGCCTTTACATTCTTGGTCTCCAGACCGTCGACCGGATGTAGCCTCTGGTTTCTTGACAAAACATAAATAATATGTATACAATATATTTATATAAACAGGGTCCTTTGAGCGCTTAGCTTTGTACTGGACAAAGTCCAGTTGTAGTCGCCCTTCCGTCCAATCAAATAGGAGGTTATTCGTGTGTAGCAGTTGTTGCAGTTCTCCAGCACCCAACGAGTTGGTTTGCCCTCTTTCATTAAATGTCATGAAGGCTCCTGTAAGAACGCCTTGCGGACATAATTTTGATCGGCCTCGGATCGTCAGTTGGATTCAAACCCATCGAAACTGTCCTATCGACAATACGACTTTGCGAGAAAATGATCTGGTCGAGAATCGCGTCCTAGCAGGTCGAATAGAAGAATACGCACGTACAAAGAATCGTGGATGCATTTCGTGCAAACCAAATCGGTCGGGTAGTTCCTGTTTGATCTTGTAATCGGTTTTCTTGGGTGCCTTCAAGTGGGAGTATAAGTCCCTATCCAACTAAAAGGATTAGATCTCCGTTCAATCAATAAGGAAGTTATCATGAATTGTTGTACCCGTCCTGTTCCAATCAAATTCGTTTGCCCTATTACAGAACAGATCATTAGAGATCCCGTCAGAGCTCCTTGCGGACATGTTTTTGACCGAACGTCGATTCCAACGCGAAAGATCTGCCCTATCGACTTCGGTTTTTTGCGAGAAAGTGAAATGACCGCCGATGTCATTCTAGCAGGTCAGATATCAGACTATATACGTACGAAGGATCGTCTATGCACTTCGTGCAAATTAAATCGTTCCTGTAATTGTTTGATCTTGTAATCGCTCTTGCACTGGACTTTGTCCATTTATCGCCACTGGGCGCCTGGGCTATTTGCCCCGCAGCGAATGAATTTTATTTAGGTGGGTTAAATAACCCACCTGCATAAAATTCACTCTACTGCAGGTCAAATATCCAGAGGCGCGCAGCGCCGATAAATGGACAAAGTCCAGTACAACACTTGAAGAAGGATGTCCTCATATTTTAACCGATGAAGTCATGAATCTAATCTGCGATAAAGCGCGATATATCGTTGTAGGAGCATACGACGGAGAAGGCTACATTGTTTGGTCTGCAGAGTGAAAAAAAAATGGTCAGAACATTTCACAAACAGTGACCGGGGAAAACCTGAATCATCAAACGCGTTTCACCTTCGGTAAGGGCAAGAGAAAAATCACGATGGTTTTGCAGCAATTCCGCCGCTGTTCAATCCAGGAGAAATATCGGATCAGATTCGCACGATATTTACTGGCTTCTAGAAATACCTATAACAGCGACCGAGCGTTGCAAGCGGTGTGTGTAATACCATTCGCGAAAAATAAATTCATAAATTGCAGTGTCTTTTACTTGCGCGCCTTCGTCTTCACTCGGGCCAACTTATAAAAAAGCTATAGAATCTTGTAAGCAAGCGGGCAACGAACCAGCCCATCACTTTGCGGGCGCCCGCAAGCAGATCCAGTGTGGCAAAGGCGCTACCCAAATGGTTGAGGATTACCATCTTTCTCGTTTTGCCTGCTACCTCATTGCTCAAAATGGAGATCCTAGAAAGCCGGAAATTGCTCAAGCCCAAAAGTACTTCGCTATTCAAACTCGACGCTAAGAACTTTCAGATCAAATGGCTGCTGACCTCGAAAGGTTGGAAATGCGCCAACAAGCCTCGGTGGAATTCAAAGCCTTATCCGGCGCCGCTCGAGACGCTGGAGTTCAAGATAAAATATTCGGCATTTTCCATGATGCTGGCTACAAAGGGCTCTATGGTGGCATGGGTGTGGATGCAATCAAAGCTCGTAAGGGAATTTTGCCGAAAGAGAATTTGATGGATCGCATGGACACTACTGAACTGATCGCTAATCAGTTTCGCATGTCTCAAACACGAGAAACGCTGAAGCGGGAAAATATCAGAAACCAAAGAGATGCAATGGAAACTCATGAAATAGTGGGAAAAAAGGTCCGTTCAGTAATCGAGGAAATCGGTGGCACTCTTCCTGAAAATATTCCTCCAGCCGGGCCAATCAAAAACGTTGAAAAACGTCTGAAAAAGAAAAAATCTGTATTGGAGCTAGATGACAACGATGCTGCTGGCCTGATCCCGAAAACTGTGCTTCTAGAAAATAGTTAAAGCCATTCAAGATCTTTCACTGTTTTTTCTGAGACAGCATTCCCGGTGTTCACTACTTCTTTTGGTTCAAACAACAAAACATGAGCCTCTTCGTTCGCATACGGCAAATGATCAACGCCCCTAGGAACAATAAAAAATTCGCCTTCTTTCAAATGAATTTCTTTGTCCCGCAGTTTGATATTCAATTGTCCATACACAACAAGAAAAAACTCGTCTTCATGTTCATGGCGATGCCAGACAAACTCTCCTTTAGCCTTAAATATCTTAACATAAGAGTTGTTGACTTCTCCCAGAATTTTAGGTGTCCAGTAGGCGTTGAATAACCGAAATTTCTCTTTAAGATTCACCTTATTCATCGAACTTCTCTCCTCAAAGCCCCAAAAAAAGAGGTCGAAAACCAAGCTGTCCCGAAATTGTTCAAGATTTAGCTCATCTTTTTCGCAAAACAGGACTTATACCAAATATCAGAAATAACGTTTGGTTTGGCAAGGAAGCTGCACAAATTTTTTGTCTGGAACGAGTGACCATTGCCAGCATGGCAAGGCACGAGTGAAGACGAAAAATTTGTTGCAGAGCTGACGTAGCCAAACCCAACGTTATTTCTGATATTTGGTATAACCATATTTCTTCATCCTGATCGAATCGGTTTAAGATTATGCCATGTGCAGTCTTTTATTGCGACGCATTCCCCCACTACTCCCCCAGGACTGAGTGGCAAGAGCTGAGGACTCAAAATGCGAAGATCATAAATAATTGATAATCAATTTGCTCGGAGGGGGACTCGAACCCCCACGGTATTGCTACCAGGGGATTTTAAGTCCCCAGTGTCTACCATTCCACCATCCAAGCATGAGGAAACGAGGGGCTTGAAATAGCCCCATTTGATTAATCCTCGAAGGGAGGCTCTTGTTCTTTTTCAGAATCGGTCTTTTCAGGTGGAAGGGGCGGCTCAAAAAATAGATCTTCTAACTTATCTTCCTTCTGAGACACCGTCTCTTCTTCTACAGGTTCGGCTGTCTTGTAACGACTGAGCGAATCCTTGATCAAGGTAGGTGGAGGAGGGAAAAGCTTCGAAATAAACGAAGGCCCTTTATGCTCTTCGGGCCGAGCTTCCGTGTGCATAGGAGCTTCGCGTGGAAGTCCTCCCTGAGGCACAGGAATCTCCTCTATCGGAAACGGCTCTTCTATGGGAGGGTGCTCTCGCATCTCGTGCATCGATCCTTCAGGACGGCCTCCCCCCCCTCGACGCCCACGGCGTCTTTTGTCACGCTTGCGATCCCGGTCCATAGGTGGACGCTGCTGATCAGAATGATCGCGCTCTTGCGGCTCGTAAGGCTCCATTTCGGGAGATGTCTCGCGCGGAGGTCGGACAGGCCCTTCCCGCCCGCCACCAATCTTGATCGATCTCTCCGGAGCTACATTCTTAAGAGACATCCGCATCTCTTTCTGCTCAAGGACTTCATAATCGCTCACAGGGACTAAAAATGATTTAGGCCGCTCTTGTGAACGGAAAAAAAAGGATCGTCCAAAAGAAACTACTTCGATGGAATCGACGTAGTACTCTTCTTGTCCGCCGCCTTTACTATTGCGCACGAGGAGTTTGCATCCCTCCCGGGGCATGATCACAGTCTCGATAATGGGTTCTCGTGTAAAATTCACTAAATATTCCAGGTTTTGAATTGTTCTTAAAATGGAGTAAAGATGATGTAGTTTTCATTCTTTCGATGCCATATACTCCAGCAGGTCGACAACTCTTTGGGCATAGCCCATCTCGTTATCATACCATGCGATTAACTTATAAAAGCGACGATTCAACGCAATTCCCGCCAGCTTATCGAAAATGCAGGAATAGTGGCTGCCGATAAAATCTGAAGAGACCAATTGTTGGTCCGTCGTCGCGAGGATGCCCTTTAAACTTGTTTTTGCAGCAGCATCCATTGCGTTCCATATCTCCTCATACGTCGTGTCTCGGGAGATGCGCACTGTAAGGTCGACTGCTGAAACGTCGATCGTGGGAACGCGGAAAGCCATGCCGGTTAGCTTGCCTTTTAGTTCAGGTAAACATAAGGTGACCGCCTTTGCGGCCCCCGTCGATGCCGGGATGATGTTATGTCCAGCCGCGCGGCCGCCGCGCCAATCCTTATGCGATGGGCCGTCGACAGTGGGCTGGCTAGCGGTCAGTGAGTGGACAGTCGTCATCAAGCCCTCTTCGATTCCGAAGGAATCGAGCAGAACCTTGCAAAGCGGCGCTAGACAATTCGTAGTACACGAAGCATTGCAGATAACGAAGTCTTTTTTAGGATCGTACTTATGATGGTTTACCCCCATCACATAGGTAGGCATATCGTCTTTGCCCGGAGCGGAAATCACAACGCGTTTCGCACCTGCGGCAAGATGCATTTTGGCGTCTTCGAGATGTGTAAAACGCCCTGTCGATTCAACGACATAATCCACTTGATTCGTTTTCCAAGGGAGCTTGCTGGGATCCTTCTCGGCAGCAACTGCAATTCTTTTTCCGTCGACAATCAGCGTGTTGCCTTCAGAAGAAACGTCCTTCGGATATGTACCGTGGACAGTGTCGTGTTTCAGTAGGTAAGCTAGATTATCAGGAGGGACCAGATCATTGACTGCGACAACTTGCATCCCTTTTTGCAGGGCGTTTCTCAATACCAAACGGCCGATCCGTCCAAAACCATTGATCGCAATCCGTTTGGCCATAGTCGATTCCTTCTACAAATTTCATTTCTCTCTAAGAAAGAGAAGAATAGCATATTGTTTGGGCAGAAGTAAAGAAAAAAACCACTCGTCGAGAGACGAGTGGCATGAAAATTATTTGAGATATTCGATAAAACAGGTAGGCGCGCTATCTCCTACCCTGTCGCCTAGGCGGATGATCCTGGTATATCCCCCATTACGGGCTTCGAATCGTGTCCGAAGTTCGCCGAAGAGCTTATCGATGACCAAGCGGTCGCGTGAATAGGAACCCTTGTCGCCAGCTTTAGCTTTGCGCGCTTCCTTTGTGGTCAATGGATTGAAAGAGATTTTCATCTCGGAGATAGCGCTCCGCTTTGATGCTAGCGTATTTTTCTTAGCAAGCGTGATCATGCGATCAGCGCGGCGGCGGAGTTCCTTCGCCTTGACTACTGTCGTAGCTATCCGCTCATTCTCAATTAATGACTTCAACATATTTGCCAGCATCGCACGTCGGTGTGAACCGGTGCGTCCGACTTTAAATGTGTGTTTTCCGTGTCTCATACTTCGACTGGTCCCAATTTTTCTTGTAGATAAGTCTGAATGACTTGGCGAATGTTATCGCGGTTTATCCCGTACTTGCTTAGATCCATTCCAAGAGAAAGACCGAGTTCGTCCAGCTTTTGCTTGATTTCGGTTAAAGATTTCTTCCCAAAATTTCGGAATCGCAACATTTCACTTTCTGGCATTACGACAAGCTCACCAATTGTATCAATATTTGCTGTTGCCAAACAGTTAGTTGATCGAACAGAGAGTTCGATCTCATTGATTTTAAGAGCAAGCTTTGCCAAGATTTCATCCCTATCCCGGTTTACCTGCATCTCCCCTTTATCAAACAAGATAGAATGGGTTTTGACTTGGTCAAAAATTTGGAAATGGAGAATGCCGATTTGCGCCGAAAATGCAAGAGCTTCTACTGGGCTAATCCGACCGTCTGTAGTGATCTCGATGATCAAACGATCATAATCGGTATCTTGTCCGACACGAGTGTTCTCCACGTAGTAATTGACCAAGCGCACAGGTGAAAACGATGAATCCATAATGATTTCATCGACTTGCCGGTCGGCTGTGTTGTGCCGTTCAGAAGGAACATAACCTCTGCCGCATCCGATTCGGACATCTACCCTTTTCGTCATTGGTTTTGTAATCGTAAGAATATGGTGGTCGGGGTTGATCATCTCGTAATCAGAATTTTTTATGAGGTCTTTTACAGTGACGCGGTATTCCCCGCCGCCCTTTTCGATCATCTCGTCCGTAATGTCCAGCACTTTTGAAACGACCCGGACCTCTCGCGGATTGGGTTCATCTCCCGATGTCAGCCGGCGCAGAAGAGCTCCTTTAAGATTGAGTATGATATGAGTCATGTCTTGGATGACTCCATCAATCGCCATGTATTCATGAGGAACGCCTTCGATCCAAATTGATATGATCGCAGGAGCTTCGAGCGACGCTAACATGATTCTACGAAGGGCGTTACCGACCGTATGGCCGAAACCGCGTTCAAAAGGCTCTACGATGAAACGAGCAAACGTCGCAGTCTGAGACGCTTCATCTAATTTGATTTTATCCGGCATTTCAAATTTGCCATACTTTACGGACATGTTCGTCTCTCCAAGTTGATTTTTTACACGCGCCTGCGTTTTCGAGGCCTGCAACCATTGTGCGGAACGGGGGTCGTATCTCTGATCACGCTTATGGCAAGTCCTGCGCTTTGCAAACCTCGGACTGCCGATTCTCTTCCTGCTCCAGGACCGCTCAGATTGACTTCGCACTCTTTCATGCCAAGGGTCATAGCATCTCTCGCAGCGTTCTGAGCTGCAACCGTGGCAGCAAATGCTGAAGACTTGCGGGATCCGGCAAAATTGGATTTACCTGCCGAAGACCAGGAAATGACGTTTCCGGCCAGGTCGGTAATTGCGATGATCGTGTTATTAAAAGTTGCTTTAACGTGAGCGATTCCGGATGGTACGTTGCGAACAATCTTTTTTTTGACTCTGACATTCGCTTTCTTCGGAGGCGCTTTTTGTTCTTGCTTCGCCAAGGGATATCTCCTCTAATTAAATTTTCTTATTGGCAACAGTTTTGCGTTTGCCTTTACGCGTACGGGCATTTGTGCGTGTTCTTTGACCACGAACCGGTAATCCTAGGCGATGTCTCATCCCGCGATAGCAATGAATGCCGATCAGTCGCTTAATATTATTTTGTATCTGGCGTCTTAGGTCGCCTTCGACAATATATTCACTCGTCAAGAGGGCATTGAGCCGTGCAATTTGATCTTCGTTTAATTCACGAGCGCGAATATTCTTATCGAGCCCGAGCTTTTCTATGACCTGATTGGATAGCCTGCGGCCGATTCCAAAAATATAAGTCAGGCTCACTTCTAAGCGCTTATTGTCGGGTATATCAATTCCTATAACTCTAGGCATGTCTTTGTCCTTAAAAATAACATACAAACTTGTTAATGTACAATGGGTTATCTTCCCCTGAGGCGGCCCTTCGTCATAAAGCCATCATATCTTTTCATAAGTAGATGAGACTCAATCTGTTTTGTTGTATCCAGAATGACTCCGACTAGGATCAAAAGAGAAGTTCCTCCAAAAAACTGGCTTATACTTGCGTCGACCCCCATTAAGCGGCCCACCAAAGTAGGGAGAATGGCGATAACAGCTAAAAATATTGCTCCAGATAGAGTGATGCGGCTCATGGTCTGTTCAAGAAAATCCTGTGTAGGTTTGCCTTGCCTGATTCCAGGGATGAAGGCTCCGTTCTTTTTCATGTCCGATGCAATCTGCTCAGGTTTAAATTGGGTTGCTGTCCAGAAGTAAGTAAAGGCAATAATCAATAATACATAGATAAACATGTAAACCCAAGACCCGGGAGAAAGATAATTGGACAACTGTCCCATCCAAGTCCCCTTGCCGAGAAATTGGCCCAGAGTAGCTGGAAACATAAGGAAAGAAGAGGCAAAAATGACTGGGATTACTCCGGCATAATTGATTTTCAATGGAATGTGTGAACTACCTCCTTGCACTTCATGCCGTCCCACAATACGGCGTGCATATTGGAGAGGAATTCTTCGTTGTCCTTGTATCACCAAAATTGTGCCTACGGTGATCAAAACGAAAAGGGTGCACAAGACAATTAACGTTGTAAACGTGAGCTGTCCCTGTTCTTGAGATTCCAAATTTAACTGTTGAATGATAGAGCCAATCATGCTTGGAAGAGAGGACAGTATGCCAAGTGCAATGATCAAACTGATTCCATTGCCTACGCCCTTTTCTGTGATCTGTTCGCCGATCCACATTAAGAAGAGGGTCCCAGCAGTCATGGTGACCATGACTGTAAGATAAAACAGCCAAGGTGCTCCGAACAATTGCAGGTCGAAGAGTTCAGGAACGATAATTCCGGGAGTCGATAGATTGATCCTCACGGCATATTTAGCAAAAAGGCCTGACTGAAATAGGGCCAATACCAATGTAGCGAGCCTGGTCCATTTCGACAATTTTCTTCTGCCTTGATCGGGGCTCTCCCTAATTTCTCTCTGAAGGGTGGGCACTAAAGCGATCATCAATTGCATAATGATCGATGCTGAGATGTAGGGAACAACGCCGAGGGCCAAGATGGTCATTTTTGCAAATGCGCCGCCAGAGAAAATATCGAACAGTTGGAAAAGGTTCTGTCCGCCTCCGGATGCAAATTTAAATAAGCTGATCGCTACATCGCCGTTGATCCCAGGTACCGGAATATAAGCTCCTACCCGGCATGCCGCTAACAGAACGCACGTCGTAAAAATTTTCATTCGTAGTTCA
>JABDHH010000014.1 GCA_013285585.1 Chlamydiota bacterium | reverse complement strand
CATGGAGAGACGACTTCGAAGCCGAAAAAGAGCCGCTTGTTTTGCATTTTCTTACCGATTAGACTATAGAGCATGGCACCGATTTGGATCACGCCCTTAAGTTTGGAAGAAATCAATAAGAGGGCACGCAATACTCTGTCCGATCATTTGGGAATCGAATTCATCGAAGTGGGGGACGATTATCTCATGGCGTCCATGCCTGTCGACCAACGCACTTGCCAGCCGATGGCCATCCTCCATGGGGGAGCCTCTTGCGCGCTTGCAGAAACGGTGGGAAGCGCCGCGGCCAATTACTGCATCGACCAAAATCAAAAGGTCTGCGTCGGTCTCGACATCAACGCAAATCATCTCCGCCCTGTCCGTACCGGATCCTCTATCTCTGCTGTCGCAAAGCCGCTTCATCTCGGTAAATCGACCCAGGTCTGGGAAATCAAAATTTACAATGAATCCAAGCAGCTTGTCTCAGTTTCCCGCCTGACGATGGCGATCCTACCTCGGTGAAACAGCAGACTTACCGCACTCTATGGAACACTGGCAAGATCCACTGGAGAATTTTCACGCTGGCGACAAGTTTCATCAGATCGCCAATGACAAATGGAGCTAGCCCCAAAAGAACGGCTTGCTTGAAACCGATGAAAGCGGCAAGGTAAGGGATGCCGAAAAGGAAGATCACGGCATTGCCGGCACCCAGAATCCCAAAGAGTTTCATCGTCGTTCGATTTTGCATTCTTTCCATTAAAGTGCCGACGAGGAAGGCCGCGATCAGATAGCCGAAAAGATAGCCGCCGGTCGGACCGAATAGTTTGATCATTCCGCCGACTCCGCCAGCGAAAACAGGAAGGCCTGCGGCGCCCTGGATGAGGAAAGCGATAACGGCGGCGGCAGCCCGCTTGGATCCAAGGAAAACGGAAAGCATCAAGATCACATACCCTTGGGTCGCGATGGGAACTGGGGTAAAGGGAAGCGGAATGGCCACTTTCGCGAACAGTCCGATCAAAATGCTGGATAGGATCACTAACCCCGCAGAGCGGAGCCAGGAATGGGTTTTATTTTTATCCATTTCCAGAGTAAGGATGTTAGCGTGAGACATGAGATGGACTCCTGGTTAAATATTGTTCCCAATTGATGCAGGGAGAGGCGAATTCGGGTTCGGCGTGAGTCGACCAGCCCGGCATTGAGGAAATAAGCATAGTTCCTTGCGCTTGCAATTGACAGAATTTTTCATGGTCGGAAGTAATCGCGCGATCCGAGGAAAACCTGCGATGGATAGATAAATCGCGCAATAAGGTCTTGAAACGGAGAGCGAAGGTATTCGTCGTCGAAGGCGTCGTGCGCCAATGGCAGATGGAAGAGACAAAAATGAGAGAAGTTAAATTGGGATAGAGAAAATACTTATCTTTATGGTCGTAAAGGGTTGCATACTCGGCGATTTGCATCCCCTCGAGAAGAACATCAAGCCATCCCGGCCGGTGAAGATAATCGTCTTCGACAAAATAAAGAATGGTTTCCGGATGAAGATCGAGATGAGAGACATGGTCGAGAAGGCGGAGAAATGAACCGGCCTCGGTCCCCTCTTGGATTTCAATGACGTTTTTTTCTATTTTAAGGAAATGTTTGGAAAGCGGCCCTTTGGCGGAATCGAAAAAATAGGTGAGATTCCCCCGGTCGAAATCGAATGTTTCCAGGAGATTCCTGTAGCATTGCTCATGGGAGAATCCTGGAATCCTTTTTTTATGCTGGCTGACCGATGAAAAAAAAGCATGGCGGCAAAAAACTTCAATTTTTTGGGGTTGATTCGCCTCGCGCTTCCAAAAGATCATGACGCATTCTTAGACAGGAGTTTGATTACTTCGGAGAGAATCGCTTTTCCCTCAGGGTGGGTCAGCTTTTCCATCGCTTCAGGTAAAGGCATCCAAACGCCGTCGTTGATTTCCGTTTCCTGAAGCTTGACGATTCCAGAGACTTCGGCTATGAAATACAGCACTTTCTTGAAGATCCGTTTGCCTTCGATTTGAAACCAATATTGCTCTTGCAGGGGTTCTTCCTGCAATAAACGGACACAATCAAGATGGGTCTCTTCCTTAAGCTCTCTGGAGGCGGCTTCGAAAGAGGTTTCATTCAGCTCGGCATGGCCTTTCGGGAAGCCCCAATAACGGCCGCCTCGGTGCTGGATAAGGAACACTTCCCATTGGCCCCTGTGTTTCATTAGAGGGACAACGCCGAACGATTCTTCCTTTCTCATGGGATATACGGAGCGAAAACAAGCGTCGAGTTATGGCCGCCGAATCCAAAAGAATTGGAAAGAGCGACTTCGACCTTGAGCGGTTTTGCGATGCCGGGAACAGCATCGAGATCTCCTAAAGCGGGCTCCGGATCTTCAAGATTGACGGTGGGG
This sequence comes from Chlamydiota bacterium, assembly GCA_013285585.1. Lineage (GTDB taxonomy): Bacteria > Chlamydiota > Chlamydiia > Chlamydiales > SM23-39 > CAIPFQ01. The sequence continues at coordinate 25,981 of JABDHH010000014.1, read as the reverse complement.
TGGATCATACCCGTCCGGATCGCCTGGATCGTCGCGACAGCTTCAAGCCCTCCGGCGGCACCCAAGCAATGGCCGATCATCGATTTGGTCGAGTTGATCTTGATCTTTTTTGTTTGGGATCCAAACACTTTCCGGATCGCGTTAATTTCACAAAGGTCGCCTGCCAAGGTAGCTGTGGCATGGGCATTGATGTAATTGACAGATTCTTTAGACACGCCTGCAGCATTGAGCGCGTCCTCGATGCACTGGGCCACGCCTTCGCCGTCTTCGCGAGGATCTGTCATGTGATAGGCATCGCAATTGACAGCGCCGCCTAAATATTCGGCATAAATCGGCGCGCCCCGCTTTTGGGCGTGTTCCAGCGTTTCAAGCAAGAGTACTCCGGCCCCTTCGCCCATGACGAAGCCGTCTCGCGAGCGGTCCCAGGGTCTAGAAGCTTTGGCGGGCTCATCGTTTCGGGTAGAGAGAGCTTTGATTGCGACAAAACCGGCGAGTCCGATAGGGGTGATCGGCGCTTCCGCTCCCCCGCAGAGCATAAGATCGGCTTTCCCCTGAAAAATTTGTTCGGCAGCGGCATGAATACTGTAGTTGGACGTAGCGCAAGCGGTCGAAATGGAAAAATTGGGACCCATGAACCCTACGTCGATCGCAAGAAGAGCGCCAGCCATATTGGTGATAATGTAGGGAACGAAAAAGGGAGTCAGCCTTTTGTAGCTCTTCGTCAAAAGCGTCTCGACGCCGTCATGAAACACGGACATGCCGCCCATTCCGGACCCGATGACGATTCCACAGCGGGACTTGTTGAGCTTCGCAAGCGCATCGGCTCCCAGGTTCCCGTGTTCCAAGGCTTTTTTCCCGGCGACCATCGCATACCGAATGAAAGGGTCGACGCGGCGCGCCTGTTTTTTTTCCATGTATTCGCCGGAATCGAAATTGCGGACGGAGCCGGCTATCCGGGTCGGCCAATCACCGCAAGGGAATCCTGCGATCGGGACGATCCCACTTACCCCAGAGAGAAGCTGCTGGTAAAAATAATCGACATCGGACCCGAATGAGGATACAATTCCCATTCCTGTCACCACGATCCGTTTTCTGCTCATGCCCAGCATCTCCAAAATTTATCTTTATGACGAAGATCATACCAGAAACGAGGTCTCTAGACAATCCAGAATTTTTCTTTAAAAAACTCTTTTGAATTGTCATGAAAGAGCAGGGATCATAAGATAGCGGCCCTCTGGAGGCTCTTTATGGTTTCAAGATCATCCTTTATAAACACCGAATCTGCCCTGGCAGAGGCCGGAGTATTTGCACAACGGATGCTTGGATTCAAAAATACGGGAGCAAGATCCCTCCTGCCGACAGTTCGCCACGAGCATTATCATTGGGGTTCTCCCATATGGGGCTATTATCCTCAGCCCGCCTATTACATCGCCCCGGGCAGTGGTTCCCGAGAAGAAAAGAATGACCATGCCTGGGTAGCGATCCCAGCGGCCGCTATCGCTCTCGTCACTATGTATTTCATCGGCCAGAACCACGCTGAGTGGTCCCAGGCGACAGCAGGGATTGCGAAGCTCCGGCAAAAAAATAGAGATGTCCAGACCGAGCTCGGCGATACTCATTCGGCATTAAAAAATAAAATGCAATGGGTGTTCGAAAAACAGATGGGAATTCTCGAAAGGATCCGCAGCGATTCCTCTAAGGGACTGTTTCTCAAAAGTATTTTCGTTACCTCAGTGATCGCAGCCGGAATCGGAGCTATGGCAAGCGGCGGCATCGTCTTTGCGGCTGCTCTCGAGCCTCTTCTCAAATATGGCATCATCAGCGCATTAATTACGAGCTGCGCAATGATTTACCGCGCCGGTTTCAACTCCCGGGATCAAGCGATCTACGCCGAAGCGCAGGAATTGGAGATCGCCGTACATACAGCTGCCAGCGATTTACAGGAAGTTAGCTAGTGAGGCAATTGCAAAACTCGCGGGACCAACAAAATCGCCCTTTTAAGCCATTTTGCCTCCTTGTGGCCGAGCCCTACTTTGCTCAAAGTTGTGCTCGGCCACAAGGTAAAGGGCCTACGGCCCAGGCAAACTGGCTGAAAATCATCGATTTTTCTGGCGCCGGGAGTTTTGCAATTGCCTCATCAGAAATAACGTTAAGTTTGGCAAGGAAGCTGCACAAATTTTTTGTCTTTTACTTTGTAGACACCCTCGTGTTGATATCGAGCTCGATCAATTTGCTTTCAGGCCATAGGCGTTCGAGTGAGTATTTATCTCTTAACCCCGGAGTAAAGAGATGGATCATGACTTGACCATAGTCGAGTACAATCCAATCCCCCGTTTGCATACCCTCTGCGTGAATGGGCTTCTCACCCGATTCCCCCATTTCTTCGACAATGGTGTTCGCCATGGACATGACATGCCGGTCGACATTCCCCTCTGCGATTATCAGATAGTCGGTAATCGTGGAAAGCCCTTGAACATCAAGAGCTAGAATATTAAATCCTTTTTTATCGTAGATCATTTGGGCTATGGAATTCAGCATGGCGATAGGGCTCCTCTTCATTAGACCTCTTTCGTAACTTAGGGATCGTAAAAAAATAACTGCTACACTTCTCGAGGGAAAATTCCATTCATCTATTGACGATTTTTCCTTGCAGAGAGAGCCCCTGCTCTCTGCTGCGGAAAAATTCTCAAAATCTAAACAGCTTTCCTCCTCGACAACTGTAGCATCTATTTCCTTACGATCCCCTTAGGTTCTGTCGATTTTCTGATTCTTTTGAGCCGATTTTCGATTCAAGTCTCGGGGGCAATATCGACAACAGTATATGGCCCCTCCCCGAGCTTTGAAGTCGAAAAGCGGTCAAAACACTCCAAAAACTCAGGCGTTCCCTCATTTTGCAGACACCCTCAAGTTACGCAAGAGGTCTTTTAATTGGAAAATAGGAATTCGGGGATTTTTGAGTAAGAAAAAAATGTTAGAAACTATTAAAGATGTTCTTATATTTTATATAAACCATTGGCCTGTATGTAATCGAGGACTTTTTCGGGCACGAGGTGTCCGCAATACTGTTCTTTTTTCAGCCGCTCACGTATATCCGTACTGGAAATCTCGAAAATTTTCGTCTGCGTGCACCCTGAGCGCAGCGAATCGGCAAGGCTACCTCGCAACAGGGAAGGTGAGCGGGTTCCGATGATAGGAGGCGCGAGACGGATCAAATCCTGAAAATTTTTCCACTGATCGAAATGGGAAGCCGCTTCTTCCGAAAGAAGAAGGCGAAAGTTGATATCGCCTCTCCCCTCCCTTTTGATCATCTGGAGGGTGTCGATCGTAAAGGCAGGCTCGTTGCGGTCGATTTCATAGGTAGTAATGCGGAAATGCGGAATGCCTTCCAACGCGATCCTGACCATCTCGAGGCGTTGGTGAGGAGTTGCGAGAGGCGGGGCGGTAGTCTTAAGAGGAGAGCAATAGGCAGGACAAAACAGCACTTCGTCCAAAGAGTAGATTTCAAGAAGCTGGACGGCCAGATTGATATGCCCAAAATGAATCGGATCAAAGGTGCCGCCATAAAATCCGACTGTTTTCTTCTTCTTCAAAGATCAACTCCGAATTTTTGATTGTGAGAGACAGAGGGTGCTATACTATAAATAGCATTTCCCGGTATTTGGGTAGAGGCCAGAGTGAGTTGTCGACAAGCGTTTCCATTCGGTCGACCGCAGTTCGGGCAGATTCCATTTTCGGACCTAGGATTTCGGAATAGGTTCTGCCTTTTGCCTCCCAACCGAAACTTTCCGACTGGTCCCGGATTTTTTCGATCTCATCTACGGCTGCAATCGCCGTATCTATTGCTGATGCATACGATTTGACCGCATCGAGAAGGTGCGGAGAAACAGAGATACCGAGATCGAGGAGGTTTTGCACCGATTGGGTACGTCTTTTTTGATCCTGTAGAGCGGCAGGCAAGATTTGAGTGCGGAAAAGCTCGATCATGAGATCGGCCTCGATCTTCATCGATTTTGCGTAGCGTTCTACGAGGACCTCGTAGCGGCTATGCAGCTCTTCTTCGGAGAGAATCTCTTCAAATACCCGCTGGCTTCTCTTGTCGATGACTTGAGCGAAGGAGTGAAAGCTTTTGCGGATGTTAGGGAGTCCTCTTTGCTGCGCTTCTCTTTCCCATTCCGCAGTATAGGCATTCCCGCTAAAAAGAACCGCTTTCGATGCGCGGAGATGCTTGCGGAGACAGGGAAGCGCTTCGATCAGGAGCTCTTCTGGATTCAGTTTTCGGCCTTTGACAAGATCCTCGATTTCATCGAGAATGAGATGGAGGCTGTCGGCCACGATTGCGTTGATCACAGTAATCGGTAAGCCGCAATGGGCCGATGCACCGACTGCACGGAATTCGAATTTATTGCCGGTAAAAGCAAAGAACGAAGTGCGGTTCCGGTCCGAAGCGTCCGCTTCATGCAGATGCACATGAGCCAATCCCAAATCGATTTGCCTCGCCATACCTGCGGGTATTGGCTGTTCTTCGATCAAGTGATCTACTATTTTTTCGAGTCTCTCGCCCAGGTAGACAGAAAGGATCGTGGGCGGGGCTTCCGATCCCCCCAAGCGGTGGTCATTCCCTGAAGATCCGATGCTAGCGCGCATCAATCCAGCGTGATCGTGTACGGCTCGCAGAATAGCGGTCAGAAGCGTCAAAAAGAGAAAACTGTTTTCCTTCGGATCTAAAAGATTGAGGCCTGTATCGGTGCCGAGCGACCAGTTGGTATGTTTTCCCGATCCGTTCAAACCGGCGAACGGCTTTTCATGCATCAGGCAAGCGAGATCGTGCTCTAAGGCGATTTGCCGCATCAGTTCCATCAATAAGAGATTATGATCGACAGCGATTGCCGAGCGTTCAAATAAAGGCGCGATTTCGTGCTGGGCCGGAGCCACTTCGTTGTGCCTCGTTTTAATGGGGATTCCCAATCGGATCGCTTCTTCTTCGAATTCACGCATAAAGGCGACCACGCGGTCTTTTATAGGGCCGAAATAGTGATCTTCCAACTCTTGCCCTTTCGGAGAGCGGGCGCCATAGACGGTCCGGCCGGCGAGATGCAAATCGGGCCTGAGAAGAAAAAAGCCCCGGTCGATCATGAAATATTCTTGTTCCAATCCTACCGTAGAAAAGACCCGGCCGGCAGGGATTTGGCAAAGTTTAAGGAGCCGCTGTGCGCTCAAGTTGATTTTATCATCGGAACGGAGGAGAGGGATTTTATGATCTAAAGCTAGTCCTGTCCAAGAGAAAAACAGGGAAGGAATGCACAGAGTAACGCCATCGCCTCCTTTCCAAAGAAAAGGAGGGGAAGCGGGATCCCATGTCGTATATCCCCGGGCTTGATGGGTTGCGCGCAGTCCGCCGGATGGGAAAGATGAAGCATCCGGCTCTCCGCGCAGCAGATCCTTGCCGCGGAAACTTTCAATCACAGTCCCTCTGTCCGACCAGTTTAAAAACGAGTCGTGTTTTTCTGCCGAGGAACCTGTCAGAGGCTGAAACCAATGAGTAAAATGGGTGGCGCCTTCTTTGATGGCCCAGTCTTTCAGCGCCGCAGCAATCGCATCGGCATTGGTAGGATCGAATTTTTCCCTCCCTTCGCTAACGAGAAATAGATTTTGGCACACTTTTTTAGAAAGCGTTTGTTCCATCAGCCGTTGAGTAAAGACTCTCGATCCAAATTGAATGGAATGAACAGGCTGTTCTTCGTTCAGCTTGCGTGTTCGTTTGGTCATCGTCCGTACTGTGTCAAATAGAGCTTTCATTGAAAAGTTCTCCAAATTTTTGAGATTGTTATACCGCGCCCGCTCATCTTGAGTATAGAATTTTACAAGAAAGTTTTCGCTTGTCAAGCTGCGAAAAGACAAATGCGAAAACACAAACATATACTCCTTCCACTTGAAAGCTCTCGGATTTTGGAAGGAGGCGCCCTGAATTTGAATCAGCGTTAAGGGACTGTTGAACAATAAAGTAAAATATTTAGCGATGCAAGCGGATTTAAATTCAGCGGCTGTCCGACACCGCAAAAGCAAGAGCTTAGGTTCTTCTTACGATTCGAGTTCGCTGATCTTGCCTTCGATCTCTTGGATGCCTGTATTGGCTTTTTCCAAGCGCTCTTTTTCTTGATCGATTAGCTCTCTCAATTGGATTGCTTTCTCAAAATCCAAACCAGAGCTGCCAAGAGTTTTCCGATGCGTTTCCAGCATCTCTTTGATTTCTTGTCTCCGCTCTTTCTTCTGATTTAGAACGGTCTTCAAATTTTCTAAAGTTTTTCGGTCATCATCGCTGAGATTGAGAAGAGACTGCTCTTTCTTATCGGCTAAGAGCTCTTTGAGCGGTCGTAAAGAGCGCTCCAACTGCTGCTTTTCTCCCTTGGACACTTCGAGGTTTTCCAGGTTCTTGAGGAGTTCGTCGTACCGGGACGAATAGGCTTCGAGCTCTAACTGAATGCCTTCTTTTTGGAGAGACGAAATTTCTTCCTTGATTTGAGCGATTTTTTCACGTTTTATCCGAAGAGATTCTCTCTCAGCTTCTTCCAATTCTCGCGCCCTTTGTTCCTGAGCGGCTACATGGGGGGCGCGCAGCTTGGTCAGCTCATCGCGCAAATACCGGACATCGTCGCGATGAAGGGAAATTTCTCTCATCTCTTTTGAGATGAGATCGATCTCCTTATCGAGGTCGCGCAAGGACATCTCGACAGACCGGGCCTTCAATTCCTCGATCTTTTTTTCGACGGTGGTCCTTTGCTCGGAAGAGACTTGTTTTCTCTCGAACATCTCTTTTTTGTGTTCTTTCTCTAACGCCCTCACTAAGTCCCAACACTCACTCAACTTCATGCGGGTGCGATTGAAAACTCCACTGCTCAAAGTAAAGACTTTGGCCATCCCTTGGAGGGCTTTGATCTCTTCGCGCAGAGCGTAATAGGGAGCTCCGACGACTTCAGCGCCTTTGAAATACTTCACGACGAAATGGTCGACATCGCGTTCGAACTCGGAACTGACTTTGTCGATCAACTCTTTTCTTCTAGGAAATATTTTGTCTCCAAGCTCAGAAAGCCGCTTGAAAAATTTTGCCTTGAAGCGAATTCGCATATCGGTCTTGATCACTTCCTTGCGGAAAGCGTTGAGCCTGCTAGCCAAGGTATTGAGCATGTTCAGTTCGCTTTGAATCTTGCCGTAGACTTCCAACTTTTCCGCAATCGTCTCGCAACGGCCTGGAAATGCGAAAATCCCTGCCTGCTCGAGAAGGATTTCGAAATTTGCGAGATCGGACTCGATCGATTTGATTGCCAAATCGATCTGCTCCATCGCAAATGCGCTCTGCTCCTCGAGAATTTCCTTGAGCCTCCGCGCCTCCACCGTCAATTCGACATACTCGTTCCAAAGTTTTGAGCGGATCGCAGAATTCAAATTTTCTTTAAAACAGGGCAAGATGTGGCGCCTGGCTTCCCAGAATTCCCGGAAACGCGGGCTTCCTTCTTGGGAAATAGAACTTCTCATGAATTGCAACCCGTAAGCTACTTTCTCCTCTGGAGTGGGAAGCGAAGCGAATTTATCGCTAAACTCTTGAAAAACGGCGCTCGGTTTAGTGGCGCGCTCCTCTGGGACAGAAACTTGTTCGCGTTCCACATTCGATGCATCGGAAGAATCTGAATTTGAATTCATAGGAAAAGCCTTACGTCTTTGGAAAGTATCTAAGAACTTTAAAGTAAGAGAGTTTTTTCTTCAAGAGAGAACTTGCCTGTATAACTTTTTATTTGAACTTTAGAGTGAAAATAGAGATCATGAATGTATCCAACGAAACAACGGTCATTTTGGGGACGGTTGCGGATTCCGCCGAACGGCTCCCTGCACAAGAGGGCCGGCGAGAAAGCGGAATCGCAACCGGGCATAAAACAAAATAGGGCGTTTTTACGTAGCGAAGGGTTATGCAATTGGCGCTCCATGTCAAACGCTTTTTCTTCTTTTTTGCCTGTTCGGTTTCCCTATGCGCAACTCCGATAGAAACGGAGATTCCGGAGGAGGTCTGTCCCAGCAGCTCATTGGAATTCGAAGAAGCGGATCCAAGCCTTGTCTCTATGGAAAGACCGAATGAGCTTTCTCAAAAGCCTCCATTCGAGGCTAGACGGAATTCATGCAAGCCGATAGAAAAAAAACAAACTCCCTTCACATGCAATGTCAAATCACGCAAATCGAAGCTTCCATCCCAGACGGAAGCGATCTTTCCGACTGGGCGTCCCTGCCCCATAGAAAGTCCGGGAAGCATCCGGAGCAATGTGGCCTTCATGATCTGGCAATCAAAGATGTGGGGGTTCGAATTCGCAGGCAAATCGTTTGATCCCACGAATGCGGGCACCGATTCCGTCTCACTTCAAGAAAAAGCGTACGTTCCCGATTTTGCCTGGCGCCCTGGCTTCAAGATCGATTTAGGCTACGACTGCGGCTTCGATGGCTGGAATGTCGATAGCCGCTGGACGTTTTATAAAGGCGAAGACACTTCGCTTAAAAAAACGTTTACCTCTCAGATAAGCCCTCCCGGAATGGGAGTCGTCCCGCTCTGGTTCTATCCTTTCTATAATGTCCAAAGCCCCAATCAAATCCGTTTTTCGGAAGGGACGATGAGCTGGAGACACTATTTCAATTCCATCGATCTGGAAATTGGGCGATCTTCTTCCCTCGCCGATCGCTTGTCGATGCGCCTCTACGGCGGTTTGAAAGGAGCTTGGATGCGCCAATTTTACCGAGTCAATTACCAAAACGGTACTACGATCGCAGCCACGGTGCCCGGAACGCCCGGAACGGTTTCGTTCGCTCTTCTCGATAGTGTTTCAGCATTCAAAAATGAAACTTGGGGCGCGGGTCCCAAAGCCGGATTCAATTCGAAGTGGAAAATCCTTTGGGGCGTCAGTTTGATTGCCGACGCCGGTCTTTCGCTTCTTTTCTCCAAAATTGAAACACACCGCGATCAAAACGACCTCAACTTGAATACTGGGCTTGGCTTGCAGCAACCCTTCCACATGCATATGATCACAAATTCCCATCAGTTAAAGCCTGTCGTGGAAGCTAAGATGGGGCTGGATTGGGAAACCTGCATCTATTCCAGAAGCATCATCGGTTTTACGGTGGCTTATGAAATCCAATATTGGTGGGCGCAAAATGAATTGAGGCGCAATTACTCTCATGCAGCGCCCGGAGATATGTTCCCGATGCGGGGAGATCTTCAAATGCACGGTCTAACGATTGAGGCGTCTTATGCATTTTAAGCGGACAGCTTCCAAAATACTATGGATCCTCCTTCCTTGGATTCTCGCAGCAGAAAGTCCTATTTTAGAGATGACGAAACATCGGCGCTCCAAAAGTTCGAGCGTAGATCCTGCCCTGACACCTCTCAAGACGGGACAAAAACAGCTCTCTTCCGGATCCTCGTCAGGGAGGTTCCAGACAGATCTTTCATTTCTAGTCTGGCAAGCAGAGGAAGACGGCCTGGAATTTGCAGCGAAAAACACGCCGCAATTTCCCCTCTCCGCTGACATACCTACAGATATTTCTGCTTCCCTTTCAACAGTCGATTTTGCTTGGGCGCCCGCTTTTAAATTCCTTTTGGGATATCATTTCGCAGATATTGCTTGGGATCTCAACACAAGATGGACGTGGTATTATTCCCGCTCCAGCCGTTCGATTTCCGAGAACCTTTCATCCGCAGGCGCAGGGTTGCTGCCTCTTTGGATTCCCCCTCAAGCTGCCATCGCAACCTTTCCTATTTATAGCAACGCCAAGGGCACGCTCCTTCTCCAAATGAACAACGTCGACATCGAGCTTGCCTATTGGGCCGCCATTTCCAACGCATTCTTTTTAAAGCTCCACGGCGGATTGAAAGGGCTTTCGATCAACCAAGATTTCCGCGCAAAATACGAAGGGGGCTTTTTCGATGGCGTGAATCAGATGCTCGATTCGAACGCGAAGGCCAAAGGCAGCGGCCTCGGCCTGGGCCCCCGGATCGGATTTGGTTCGAAATGGATCCTGCCTCAAGGATGGTCGCTGATCGCCGAAGCGGCAGGAGCTTTAGTGTTGAGCGATATGACCACAAAGAGAGAAGACCATTCGATCGGCACGACGTCCGGCGTTCCACAGGAGATCGTCATCCGGTTCCACGAGAACTTTTGGGTATGGCGTCCCCTTGTCGAGGGAAAGGCGGGAGTTAAGTGGAACTGTTGCTTCGGATCGCAGAAAAATAGGATTTTAGACTTGGAATTCGCGTATGAAATCCAGGAATATTGGGAGCAAAACATGCTCACCCGCTATGCGGACAGCGCCATTTTCTATGCCCCTTATACAAACAGAGGGAATTTGACCCTCCAAGGGTTTTCCTTCACCTTAGCGTTGGGATATTGAAATGAACGGCAAGCGATTGCTATACCCAAGCAACTTGAAAAGTTGTTTGGGTATACTCTTCTTCATCGCCGCATGTATGGTAACGGATGCTTCGGCTTATGATCGAAACACGCTACCGTCTACACAGCTTTACCTCGGCCGCTCTCCTTGCGTACAGCCGATTCAAAAAAACGAAATCTTCTTCAGCTTGGATCTCCTTATTTGGGATGCGCGGGAAGAGGGACTCGAATATGCAGTTAAAAACTCCGGATCCCAAAACGACCAGGAATTGACTTCACTGGAACCTAGCTCCAAATTCGAGCCGGCATTCCGATTAGGGCTAGGAGGCTTTTTACCCTACGATTCCTGGAATTTCGGCGCCCTCTATACCTTTTACCGCACGGAACGGCGCTCTTCAGGAAGTTTCAGTTTCAATCCAACTGGGACTCCCGGACCGGGGATGATTGCCGTTTGGACATATCCTTCCGCTTTTTCGAACAACAATAATGGAGCTCGTTTCGTTTCCGCAAAAAACCAATGGAAGCTTCACGCTTCGCTTCTTGATCTGGCCTTGAGCCGCCCATGCGCCATCGCTTCTTATTTTCATGCGGTTCCCATGTTCGGCATCCGGTCCGCCTGGCTGCATCAACGTTACACGGTCGATTACGGAGCCGGCAACCTCATCGACAATACTATTCCAGTGACGGTTCTTTCTTCCGGCATCGAGATGAACTCGGCTTCCGATAACATCGGCCTGCTCTTCGGGTGCAAATTCAACTGGCAGCTTGCGAATCATTGGGATCTTTTCAGCGATCTGTCTGGAGCTTTTCTCGCCTCTCACTTCGACGTCAAGCGCAATGAAACGGATCTATTCAAAAATGTAACGGGCGCCTTAGAAACCCAATCGATCCGGCTGAAGAGCGAATATTGGACCTTCCGGCCCCAGGCGCAAATCGCTTTGGGCATCCGCTTTTCAGACACTTTCCTCTATGGCGCTCGGCGCATACGCTACCGCGTTAGCGCAGCCTATGAAGCCCAAATGTGGTGGAAGCAAAACCAACTGCTCCGCTATATCGACGTTCAAAACACCTTCAGCTCAGGGGCCAATGTCGCGCCCACCCAAGGAGATTTGATGTTCCATGGGGCCGACCTCAATGCCGGTTTCGATTTCTAGTGCTAGGGGACGTCTTCAAAATAAAGATCACCGAGATTTGAGGTGCTTTTTCTGCACATTTTTTGAAATGAGCAAGGAGACCTACCTGAAAAGGTAGGCGACGAGCGAATCAAAAAATAGGCCAAAAAGCGCTCAAAGATCGCCATCTAGATTTTGAAGACGTCCCCTAAGGGACTGTTATTGTTTAACAGTCCCTAATCGTTTTGCTCAAAATCTTGCAGGATGATCTCTTTGAGCTGCTCGTGAGAATGGGCATCGCAGTCGAGCCAGCGGAAAAGAGGCTCTTTCCTGAACCAAGTGAACTGACGTTTTGCGTAGTGGCGGGAAGCCTTCTTGAATTTTGCTATGAAATTTTGCAGATCTTCTTCCGTTTGAGGACTTTCCAAATACTCGAGCGCCTGCCGGTAGCCGATCGCTTGGGAAGCCGACAGGTTGCTCCGCAGCCCTTTCTTTTCAAGATCGCGCACCTCTTGCAAAAAGCCCTTCCTGACCATCTCTTCGCAGCGAATTTCAATCCGTGAATAGAGACGCTCCCGCGGGTAGTAGATGAACCAACAGCGGAAGTCCCACTCTTGCTCTTGAAGCTTCCCAGGTTTAGGGAAATCGCTGACCCGCCTTTCGGCAATCGCCATGATTTCAAGCGAGCGGATGATCTTGTGCCGATCGTACTCAGAAATCGTCGCAGCATATTCCGAATCCAGCATTTGCAAGCGCTCGTATAGAACTTCAGGGCCTAATTCCTTCATCTGTTTTTCTAATTGCTGGCGCACCTCAGGACTGGATGGAGGACCATGAGGAGGGCCGTAAAGCAGGGAGTGGATATAAAAACCGGATCCCCCGACTACGATCGGGACGTTTTCTCTGGCTGCAATGTCTTTGAAAGCGCTTTGGGCCGCTTTATAAAATTCAGCGACATTATAGAGCGTAGGCAAATCGCAGACATCGATCAAGTGGTGCGTGATCAGCGAGCGCTCTTCCGGAGTCGCTTTCGCCGTTCCGATATCCATACCCCGATACACTTGGGCCGAATCGGCCGAAATGATCTCTCCGCCGATGGCCTGGGCAAGCGACAAGGAAAGTTTCGTCTTTCCGGCCGCGGTAGGCCCAGCGATCACAAGGATCCGTTTTTTCTTCCCTTCGAGGGGGACTTTTTGCTTGAGAGGGATTGGGTTGCGGGCGAGTAAGGCTTGTTTCATATCATTCGATCAATAGACCTCTTGCATAACTAATCTTCTGTCGATTTTCGGGTTCTTTTGAGCCGAGTTTTTCGATTTTTTTTGCAGGAGTTGTATCAACATTCGTATACAACCCCTGCAAAAAAAAACGAAAATCGGCCAAAACAATCCCAAAAAGCGACGAAGCATCAGTTACGCAAGAGGTCTAAGGTATCACTTCTTGAATTGAAGGGCTTCTTTTTCAGTAGGGAATATATGTAGGATTCTGTCGAACCCCGCCATTTTCAACACTTCCTCCACTTCGCTGCTGAGCGAAAAAAGGGCAAAAGTCCCTTGTTTCGCATGCAGGCTCCTGCTCTCCGAAAGAAGCACGCGCATCCCCGCGCTGCTCAAATAGTCCACATAAGAAAAATCAAGAGCGATCTGGACATGGCCATCGTTGATCAATGTATGGATCTTGCGGTCCAGGATCGGCACGGTAGCGGCATCCAACCTTCCGTTAAGGCGAAGGACGACCACTTTATCGATCTCTTCCAACTCGATCTGCAACCCGATCCCCATATCGTTTCTCTCTTATTGCTGGATGATTTCTAGATGAACCCTGCGGCCGAGTCTCGCGCCGATCGTCATAGCAAGCGTCCTCAGCGAACGGATGACGTTGCCTTTACGACCCACAACCTTGCCGATATCTTCAGGAGCGACCCGGATTTCGATCAGAAGGCCGCTTTGCCCCAGCATAGAGCGGATGTCGACGGCATCGGGGTGATTTACAATGTTCTTGACGAGATAGGCTATGAATTGTTCCATAAATGCCTCCTATCCCCTGAGGATAGGGAAGGAGCCGATTCAATGCAAGAGCCTATGGATCTGTAAAAAAATAATTAGCGTTCAACTCCCAAGAGGGTTCGTTCCGAATAAAAAATTTCAGTCGGATAAGTGAAACAAGATATTCTCCGCCTCAGCATCGGATAGTATCCGGTCGAATGAGGAGTAGCGGAGCTGGATGTCGGCGATTTCGGATCGGAATCGTTCGATCCTCTCGTCAGAAAAGCTGTACCGGAGGCCTATGAAGGGAATCCCCGCCTCGTTGAGCAAAGATTCCACCTCCTCCAAGTGGGTCTGCTTATCGTTGAGAAATACGACCCGTTTTGGATGGAGATTCGTCGTCTCCCAAAATTTAAGGAGAGCCCTCCCTTTATTGGTCCCGGAAGTGAACAAAATCCCTTTTCGGTAAAGAACCCCGTGTCCGTTTAGAAAATAGCAATCTTCCTGTCTTGGAGCTGTTTTCGAAAGATCAAAATCAAGAGAAAGAAGCTGATTTACGGTGCGCGTGGCAAGCCCAAGCCCTTGCGTCGAAAGTCCCATCATCGAAATTCCAAGCTCTTGTAATTTTTGCACGACCTGGTCGGCTCCCGTCTCCACGACCTGGATTCGAGTGAGATGTCGGATGGCTTCCCATAGAGCTAAGGTTTTATCGAGCGGATCTCCGCATACTGCATTCAGCTTGTTTTGCTGAAGTTGGTGCCGGAACCAGACGTCGGTGCCAAGTGTCTGCGAGGGGATGAGGAGCGTATCGTCGATGTCGAGAATGAGCAGCGTTTCGGAATTGGCATATTTCTCTATATCGCAAAAGTGAGGGGTCTCATGGATCTCGGCCCAAAGAGCCGCGGTTGCAAAGAACAAAAACGAAAAACAGCGCATAATTGCCCAAATTTTGGGACATTCTATCTCCAACGAATGAATTCAGACAACGTTGAATTGGATTTCCTCATCTTGCTTCGCAGAAAAATCCATCAGAAGGCACTAATTTTGATTTTGAACAAATGCAAGCTGCGGGATCCGCAGATCGATGATTCTAGGCGCAAAACGGCTAGGCGTTCCGACTGAGACGAGTTGCTTCCGGTAGTCTTCTTCCATATTCCGCCTGAGAGAGAAAAAATTGTTAAGCTGCTGCGCGAAATCTCTCGTTGCGACTCTGAGAATTTTCGGAAAATTGCAAGAACATTCCCCAAAACTATCTCGAATCACCCACTCTTCTTCCGTAAATAAAACGATTTCCCTAAGACCCAGACTTGGGGCAAAAGCATTCGAGACATCGATCCGCTTGACCCGGAACCCTTCGCGCCAAGGGCTGTCCTCGAGAAAATGGAGCACATCGAAAGCGATCCTTACGAACGGATCAGTCAGTGGAACAAGCCATTGACCTCCACAGCGTCCCATCGAGTCTGCATCCGCTTCAAAAGGAGGAAGCCCTAGATAGATCTCTGGAATTTCTTTTGGAGAAAAGAAGGGAGAGAGAGGAAACAGATATCCTTCGCTGTCTATACCGATGTTCTTGTAATCGGCAAGTTTCGCGACAGGTTTGCGCACTTCGTAGTCGATATAAATTGCGCCCGGCGGCAACCGTTTGATGATGGCCGATTTGATGAGAGGAGAAGAGAGGATTTTTTTTTCCGCTTGCCGGCAGTCGATCGCATACAAAGAGATCGGATGATCTGCGGACAGCCCCAACAGTTCCGCAAGATATGCAGTTTTCAACGCTTCTTTTTCAGGGCCTGTCTGGACGATCGAAACGACCTGATTTTTCTCATCGCACATCTTTTTTTGACGATGTTTCGACCAAACCGAATATCCTCCTAAGCTGATGGAAAAGGTGGCTAAACTTGAGCCGATGAGGCAAAAAAGAGCTTGGCGCACCGTCCATTGAGCGGCCATTACTTGCCCCTGATTTCTTCGAGGCGGCGCGTCCGGTGGAACGCGAGGGCCACTAGATCGTCGCAAATCTGTCCCATATCGACTCCTGCCGCTGCCCAGATTTTAGGAAAAGCGCTGGTATCGGTGCAACCGGGGAAAGGATTGATCTCGTTGAGCCAAAAATAGCCGTCGTTATCAATGAAGAAATCGATCCGCGCAAGGCCTTTGCACCCTGCGGCGGAGTAAGTCCTTTTGGCCAACTCGACTCCAATCGCAGCTTCCGTCTCCGTGATGCGCGCCGGAATGGCGTAAGGCATGGCGGAAGGCCCATATTTTCCCTTATAATCGACGAAGGCGCCGTGGTTCAGGATCTCGCATGGAGGTCCAACGCGGATGAACTCATTGCCGATCATCCCAAATTCGATCTGCCTCCCTTCGATATGCTGCTCTACGAGAATGCTATCATCATAAAAAAACGCGGCGGCTGCGAGTTTTTCGACTTCAGAGGGATCGCGAGCGCATCCGACGCCGATGCTCGATCCGAGATGGACAGGCTTGATCCAGACAGGAAACGAGAGTCGTTCGTCGATTTTTTTCAATAGGCTTTCGGGATTTTTCCAGTATTCTCCACGCTCCATTTCAAAAAAAGGAGGAGTCGGAATTTTGTGCATGAGAGCCGTATGCTTGGTCCACCCTTTATGCATGCAAAGGGCTCCGGATCGGTAATCGCACCCGGCGTAAGGGATCTGCAAAGTATCCAAAAATCCCTGAATCATCCCATCTTCCCCTTGCGGGCCGTGGAATACGGGAATACACACCTGGCATCCGGCGAGTGCTTCCAAGATCGGAATCGGCACTTTCGGCTCCTCTGTTTTTTGCGGAGCGTTTTTCAATTTTTCAAAGCAATCGGATCCCGCGATCCAATCTCCTTGTTTCGTCACTCCGAAACACCGCACATCGTAGACGGAAGTGTCGAGGCCTTTGAAAACGTTCTTGGCTGAAAGGATCGATACTTCGTGCTCAGCCGAAGTCCCGCCAAAGATCAGAGCGACCCGGATTTTCGGCGCTTTTTCGGCCCACATGTTTAAAATCGGTAGAGACGCGCGAGTCACATCACCGGCACCGAGCGTCAAAATGATGTCGAGAGGCCTTAAAATTTCTATCACTCCTGCTTCTAAATGCTGGCGCGGGAAAAAATGGAGTTTCGTTCCAAGAGCTTCCTTCATCCGGGTATAGAGGACTGCAGTCGTTATGCCGACGATCGGCGCTTCGCCCGCGCTGTAGATATCCGTGAGGACCACCACGTCGGCATCGGCAAAACAGCCCAAGAAATCCTCGAACAAATCGCGCACCCGCGTGTAGCGGTGGGGCTGGAAGATGGCGACCAGTCGCCTTTCTCTGGCGCTGTCTCTGAGCGCCTTCAGAGTCGTCTCGATCTCGACAGGATGATGTCCATAGTCGTCGTAGATTTTGACTTTATGAACTTCTCCCTTAAATTCCAGCCGCCTCTTGGTTCCTGAAAAGCTTTGAAAAGCTTTTCTCACAGCCTCTTCCGGCGCCTGCAATTGCAAAGCGAGCCCGAAGACAGCCGCTCCATTCAAGGCATTATGGCGTCCAAATAAAGAAAGCTCGATTTGCCTGTAAGTCTTTCCTTGGAAGAGAATATCGAACCGGATTCCTGACTCATTCTGGTCAAACGATTGGATGATCAGATCCGCATCCGGTGAAAAGCCGTAAGAAAACCCTCCCGAGCGCAGCTTATCCAGCCGAGCATCGTCTTTGCACCAAAAAAGGTGCTCCGGGCTTTGTACGGCCGAAAAAAACTGGCTGAAAGCAGCCGCGAGATTTTCTTCGCTTTGCCAATAATTCATGTGGTCGTTGTCAAGATTCGTGACGATCGCCCCGAATGCGGGAGTTTTCAAGAATGATCCGTCGCTTTCATCGGCTTCGGCTACAAAGTGAGGCCCTTTCCCGGCCTTACCGTTCGTATCGAGGTTCGAGAGAATGCCGCCGATCGCAAAAGTGGGGTCCAACCCTGCATCGAAAAGGACCCACGCCAAGAGAGAGGAGGTCGTCGTCTTCCCATGAGTTCCCGTTATGAGGAGCGGCTTTTTTCCCTGGATCAGCCGATCGAGCAGATCAGAGCGGTGTAAAAGGGGCAGGGAGATCTGCCTGGCCTTTTCCAATTCCTCGTTCTTTTCCAAGACATCACTGCTGAAAATGACCGTCGTCGCTTTTTCGATCCATGCGGCATCATGCCCTACTTGAACAAGAGCCCCTTCTTTTCCTAATTGTTCCAAAAGCGGGCTAGCAGAGCGATCGGTCCCTTGCACATAAACCTCTCCTCTCTGTATCAAAATTCGGGCAAGGGCGCTCATTCCGATCCCCCCAAGTCCAATGAAATGCACGATTTCCATCTGCAACTACTCCTCAAAAAACGACGAAACCTGAACAAAATTTTATTCTAAAAACATCTTCCGGACAATCTCAGCCAAATGGATTCTTGGCCGATCTTCCGCAAACGCTCTTTGCAACCGCAATTTTTTCTCTTCCCTCTCAATGATGAGGATGTTGAGTTCCTCCGCGAGCCGATCCGGATCGGCCATTGCCTGGTCGAGGAGGCGCGCTCCGCCCAACGTGTCCCTCAAATACTCTCCGTTTTTCCTTTGATGGTTTTCGGAAGCGTAAGGATAAGGGATCAAAAGGGCAGGAAGTTCGTAGCGGATGAGTTCAGCGACTGTTCCGGCTCCGCTTCTGCAAAGAGCCAAGTCGGCTGCGGCATAGGCCTGAGCCATCTCTTTTTCAAAAGGTTTGACGACTGCGCGAATCTTCAGCTTTTCATACGCTTCCCGGACATGTTCTACATCGGTTGGTCCGGCCAAATGGATCGCCTGGAATGTCTCTTTCAACTTAGCGATCGCTGGGGGAGCGGCCTCATTGAGGAACGACGCCCCTTGCGATCCGCCAAAGACCAAAATCACTTTTTGTCCCGGACCGAGTCCGAACCGCTCTTTCGCCTCCTCCGGTCGGAGCCGCCTCGTTTCCGTTTCCCATGGAAGCCAAGGAACGAGAACCCCTTTTTTCATTGTCAAAGGAAATTGAAATGCGATATGGGACGCCACCGGTCGGAAAAAGCGGTTGACCTTGCCGAGCAGGCTATTCGCTTCGAAGAGAACAAGTTTTTTCCTGAGCACAGCGGCGGCGAGAAGGACAGGAAAAGCATGGTAGCTGCCGAAACCGACCACCACATCGGGAGAGAATTGACGGATCAACTGGAATGACTGCCAAAATCCTCTCCACAAGGCAATCAAAAAACCTTTTTTCAAAGGATGCGCGGCAATTTCTGCAAAAGGGATCTTTTCCTTCTCGAAAAAGGGGGTAGTTCCAATTTTGTGTCCGACAAAGAGGATATGCGAGTCTTCTTGCAGCATTTCCGCAAGCTGCTGAGCCGGAAACAAGTGTCCGCCTGTCCCTCCTGCCGCGATCAACACCTTTTTTTTCATAGTCTCTCGAGCTCCGGCTTGGATTTCCGCGCGATATCCAACAGAATGAACAGAGCGACGATGTTGACGATCAGTGAAGTGCCTCCTTGAGAAAAGAACGGAAGCGTCATCCCTTTGCTCGGGAGGAGGCCGGAGACAACGCCTAAATTCAAAAAAGCTTGGATTGAAATCAGGAAGGTAAGGATCGAGGCTAGAAGAAACCCTTCCACATCCTGCGCCCGGATGGCCACGAAAAATCCGGCAAAGGAAAAGGTCATATAGAGCGCGATAATGCCTAAGATTCCCACAAAACCAGTCTCCTCCGCGTAGATGGCTGCAATATAATCATTGCGGGCCTCGGGCAAATAGTTGAGTTTCTGGAGACTTTCTCCAATGCCTCTGCCAAACAGGCCTCCCGATCCGGCTGCTATTTTTGCTTGATGCGGTTGATGCCCCTTTCCTTTCAAATCGAGTTCGGGATGGAGATAAATTTGAATTCGGTCATGGACATGAGGCATATGATAGGCTGCGGCGCCTCCTGCCGCAACCAGGACGAGAAGCGGAAGAGCCCAATAGTGCCATTTGACGCGAGTGAGCAAGAACAATACCGGCAACGTGCAAAGAATGATCGCGGCCGTCCCGTTGTCTGGCTGAAGAAGGATCAGAGCCAGGGGGAGAGAAAAGGCCATGACGATTTTTAAAAAGGGAACGAGCGGGATCTCCTTTTTCTGACAAACCCAATGAATGTATACGGAGGGAAGCAAGATCTTGATGCATTCGGATGGCTGGAATGTGAATCCCCATAGACCGATCCAACGCCTTGCCCCATTCACAGTTTGACCGATCCCTGGGATGAAAAGCAGAATCAGCAAAATCGTGCCTAAGACGAGGCCCGCAGCGCTGAACCGGAGCAAAGGCTGATAGCCCCACCGAAAAATCGCAGCTCCCGCCAGGATTCCGAGAATCCCGTAAAGCGATTGCTTGAAGAGGATGATATGGGTGTTCGTATCTAAAGAGCGGTCGATGATCTGAGCGGCTGTCGTATTGAAAATCATGAGCAGCCCGAACGAGAATAAAATCGCAACCGGAACGATCAAAAAAAGCGATGCCTTCGACATTATTTGATCCTAAGCCGATCTCCTGGTTTCAGCTTGCGCGCAGTCTTTTCGTTGAGTCCATTCAATTTGAGAAGTTCATCTACTTTCATATGATGCTTCATTGCGATCGACCAGGGATTGTCCCCGACTTTCATCGTGTAATATTCAATATTTTCGCTTGCGACAAGAACAGAGCTTTTCGGTTTTATGGCCTCGTGCGTTTTTTCCGCTGGGATCTTCAGGCGCTGGCCGACTCTCAGAAAGCTGCTGGGAAGCTGGTTCAATTTGATGATTTCATCCACGCTCGAATGATATTTCTTGGCGAGTTTGTCAAGGCTGTCCCCCTTTTGCACTTCGATTTCAGTTCCGGAGAGAAGCGAGTTTGCGGGCATGGCTGGTGCCTGGGCAGGCGCTATTGCAAGAGGCGCAGCAGGAGCCTCCAGAGGAGACGAAGAGGCGGTTTTTTGCTCTACGAGATCTGCGGAGGGCAAAGCAAACGCCACAGGGTGGGTGAGCGAGGGTTGCTGCATGTCGGCGGCAAAGGAAGGCGCCGAAATCTCAACGATTTCTTTGAAAAGGGGTTTGGGGCCGCTTGAAATCGCGCGTCCGCTCTCCTGCTCTGGAGCAGGAACTTCCCGCATCGTCATCGCGGCGATGAAAAGCACTGTCAGAATCGCCGCATTGATCATCACGGCTGCCACTATGGTCTTTTTCCGATCCATCTATCCTCTCCTTAGGAACTATCTAAAACCGTTCAGTTCCTTACAATCTTCTTGAACATCTCGCCTCGCTCTTCGTAATTTGCAAATTGGTCATAACTCGAGCAGCCCGGAGAAAAAAGAACCGTATCTCCCTCTCGGGACATCATCCTAGCCGCTTGGACAGCTTCTTTCAAGGTGGAGACTCGATTTACTGAGAAAACCGCTCCAAGTTCCCTCTCCATCTTTTCAGCCGCCTGGCCGAAAACAACGACCTTCGCTACTTTACCCTGAAAACAAGCCAACCACGGAGCATACGAAGACCCTTTATCGACCCCTCCGCAGATCAAGATCACCGGCCCAGCAAAAAGGCGCACGGCGTGCATGACCGCTTCAATATTCGACGCTTTGCTATCGTTATAATAAGCGACGCCGTCAATTTCAGCTACCCATTCGATGCGATGAGGCGGTTTTCGAAATGTTTTCAATGCAGAATCGATGGCAATTTCGGGCAACTTGCAAAAAGCGCAAAGCGCTCGGGCAGCTGCTACATTCGCCCATTCAGGCAATCCGAGGCGCACTCTCTCTTCTCCGGGCGGCATTCCAATCATGTTATCAAAAACAGTGCCATTTTTTATTCGGTAATCTTGGAGGACTTGTCTCGAGATGAATAATCGACCTCCCGGTTTGAGGCAATGAACGATCCGCAGTTTCGCTGCTGCATATTCTTCCATCGAAGCATGGCGGTTCAAATGATTCGGCGTGATATTCAAAATGGCCGCGGCGTCGAACCGATGCGCTAGGGACAGTGTTTCCAACTGGAATGAACTGAGTTCGACCACCAAGATTTCATTCTTGTCCGGATCGAGAGCGTATCCGCTTAAAGCGGCGCCTACGTTGCCCACCGCCGCTGCCTTTTTGCCGGCGGCATTTAAAATGTGCGCAATCAACAAGGCCGTCGTCGTCTTCCCGTTGCTGCCCGTCACTCCCAGCACGCATCGATTGGGCAAGTAACGGAAAGCGAGTTCGATCTCGCCGAGAAGCTCGATCCCCGCTTTTCTCGCTTTCTGGAAGAGAGGGTGTGAAGGATCGATCCCAGGAGAAAAGACAACGAGCGCAAATGGAGAGAGAGGAATTTCTGCATCGTCGCTTACGACCCGGAGGCCCAGTCGCATCAACTCCGAAACGAGCGGATCCTTTTTCAGCGTCTCGAAGCGACAGTCTGCGGCGGTGACTGAATATCCTTTTGCGAGCAAAAGTTCCGCCGATGCTTTTCCGCTCACACCTAAACCAATGATCAGAGCTTCTTTTCCCATGTATTCTCTGTTTTCGATAACACTCACTGGAATTTCAAAGAAGCCACTGCGATAATCGCAAAAAGAAGGCCGACGATCCAGAATCGGATCACCACTTTTGTTTCGGGCCATCCTTTGTATTCGAAATGATGATGGAGCGGCGCAATGAGGAAAACCCTTTTTTTATTTCTGTACCGATAACTGAGTACTTGCAGGATGACGGAAAGCGCCTCCGCAACGAATATAGCCCCTGCGATGGCGAGGATCACCTCGCGGCGGAGCAGGACTGCGGACACGCCGAGGATTCCGCCCAGAGCAAGAGAGCCGGTATCTCCCATGAATACTTGCGCCGGATAGCCGTTGTACCATAAAAATCCTAGGGCCGCGCCTGCGAGTGCGAAAAGATAGACCGCTATCTCTCCGCTCCCCTCGATGTAGAGGATATTCAGGTAGCGAGCCAAATCGAAGTGGTTCGATAGAAAGGCAAAGAGAGCCAGAACGAGGGAAACCATCACCAAGCATCCGGCCGCAAGGCCATCGAGCCCATCTGTCAGGTTCACGGCGTTGGAAGCTCCTGTGATGACAAAGACAATGAGAAAAAACGAGAGGATTTTCATCCAGCCGTCGAAAACCCAGATGGGGTCTTTAAAAAAAGGGAGATAGAATTGTTCGATGTAATGGAGCGTATCCAGAGTCGCTGTTAAGGGATGGGACTTTCCTTGCGTCTCTTGAGGCGCTGCGATTTGTTCCTTGGCCGAAGGCGGACGGAAAAATTTCTTGCCGGCGACCGCTTGAGTGAATCCGGGGCAAAGAAGATAAAGCGCCACCAGAGTGGAAAAAAGAGTTTGGATCAGCATCTTTTTTTTTGCTTTCAACCCCTTGCTATTTTTGTAGCAAAGCTTCAGGTAGTCATCTCTCGCTCCAAGAGCTCCCAAACAAAAAGTCGTCAAAAAAAGGATCAATGTAAAAGCGCTGCGCAAATCCATCCAAAGAATCAGCGAAAAGGCCATCGAAGAAAGGATCAGGATCCCTCCCATCGTAGGAGTATCTTTCTTTTTTCCGTGAAGCTCCGCCAAAAGAGGGCACTCTTCCAGGCCTCGGATCGATTGTCCGATTTTCAACTCATAGAGTTTCTTGATGAACCGGGGACCCAGCACGATCGTAAATAAAAGAGAAGTGACTGCTGCCAAAATCATCCTCGTCGAAAAATAGACAAATGCCGCAGGGATCTTTATGTGGAAAGCATCGCGGAGCCATTCGGATAATAATAGCAGCATTTTTTTTCCAATTTACGATTCATGGGAATATATCAACATGTAGAGGCAATTGCAAAACTCCCGGCGCCAGAAAAATCGATGATTTTCAGCCATTTTGTTGGTCCCGCGAGTTTTGCAATTGCCTCTGCATATAAACACTTAAAAAAGTAGCTCGAAAAGCCTTTCCATGCCCATATTCCGAGATCCTTTCACCAAGACAACATCGCCAGGACTCATCAAAGCTTGCAATCGGTCGGCAACATATTTGAGATCCGTAAAGAATTCGGCCGGTTTTTTCACCTCTTGGAAACTTTCGAAAAGAGGATGCGCTTCAACGCCGAAAACTAAAAGCAGATCGAAATATTCACGCGCAAGCCGTCCAATGTCCGTATGGGCGCTTTCGGAAAATGTCCCGAGCGGCGACATCGTCCCCAATACTCCGATCCGTTTTCCCCCTTCGCGAGGCTCAGGCAAGCTCGAAAATGCCGCCCGCATCGATTCCGGATTCGCATTGTAGGCATCGTTGATAAAAAAAATGCCATTTTTTTCAAACTGTTCGAACCGCATGTTCGGCACTTTCAAGAATGGAATCCGCGCATTGATTTCATCCCATTCCAGCTTCATCTGGCGAGCCGTGCTAACGGCGGCCAAAAAATTGTGAAGGAGATGCTGCGCTTTGAAAGGGAGGTCGAATGTGTAGGCTCTCACCCCCCTTTCATCCAGGGCATAACGCCCTTCCAATGGAGAGAGAAAATAATCGGCAGCCCTGTCTTCCAAAGAAAAAACGATCTTTTCTCCAGGCGTGTTCGCAAAACAGGAATATTCGGAAAGTTGTTGATTAAAGATTGCCGTGCGGAGCTTCGGACTGGAAAAAATCTGGGCTTTGCCTTCTGCGATTTCTTCGAGTCCTCCGGGAAAATACGCTGTGTGGGCGAGGGCGACTTTCGTTACTACGGCAACTTCCGGCTGAGCGATTTGGAGCAGCCTCCCGATATCTCCCGGCTCGCTCATCCCCATCTCGAGAACGAAGACTTCCTCTCCGCCTTCCCTGTTCAAGATCGAAAGAGGAAGAGTCAGTTTCGTGTTGTAGTTCCCGGGGGTTTTCCCCACCCTGTATTTCGCCTTGAGCAGTTCGGCGACGAAATCCTTCGTCGTCGTTTTTCCCACCGAACCCGTGATCCCTACAACGCGGGCCCGGCTCTCGTCGAGGTCCTTTCGGGCTAATTCCTGCAGGCCTGCCAGGACGTCTTCGACAGAAAGAAGGCGAAGACCGAAATCAGGCCCCCGGTATTCTCTATCTACAACGGCGCCCACCGCTCCCTTGCGTCCGGCTTCGCCGAGAAAGCGATGCCCATCGGTTTTTTCACCCGGAAGGGCGAAAAATAGCTCGCCGGGAGAGACTAAACGGCTATCTACCTGATAACCAATAACTTGCGTTTCTTCGTCGCAGGGCACTCTCAGTTCCCTGGCAATTCGGAATAAGGGTATATGGCGCATGAACTCCCCATTTTTATCCCAATATATATAGCTATTTTGGCAAATCTTGGCAAAGGCCGAAAACCTAACCATATAATTATAAGATAATTACACAAATCTAACGAAAAATTAAAATTAAACAATTTGTTGATTATTAAATCAAATTATGATAAAATTACTATAAAGGAATTATTATGACAACAAAAGGTGTTTCTTTTTCTTCTTTGCCCTCATCTTCTGACCGCTCGTCTCTGCCTAAAGCTAAAACGCAAGGCCGCACTCAACAAGCGGCAGGCGCAGTCTTTAGGGCATGTAGCTATTTAGGCAGCTGGTTCTCCCCGTCGACTTGGCGGCAAACGTTTACAGACTTAGCGTCTCCCTTTGACGTGGATACCGACCCATGTTTTGCTTCGGCTGAGGATTTCGAACAACAAGTGCAAGCAAAGATCGCAGAACAACGAACCCAACAACCGAAAATTGTAGAACCTGATGCTGAAGACCAAGCACTAGTTGATAGCGCAAAGCCGAAACCGGAAGAAGAAGCTCGCAGTGATGCGATCATTGCCGTCTTGCAACAGCGCTTGTCAATGAGCGATGAGGAGCTCCAAAAACAATACACTGAAGCTTTTATCAAGCATGGCCCTAAATTCTCTGACATGGATGTCGTCAAATCCTTGGCTCAACGTGCCGGTGTTCCGGACGATTGGTGTTTCCCATCCAAAGCCAGCCCTGTTGAAGCTAGCTCTGAAGTTGCCCCTGAAATCGAAGGCGAAGAAAGCGAAGCTGAAGAAACAGAAAAAACGACGCAAGATTCATCAAGTTCATCCGAATCTGCTTTAGTTCCAGTAAGCCGGTCGGAACCAACGAGCGAATTGCCTCAATCAGATCAAAACCCACATAAAAAACCTTGGAATCTCACACTTGGTAAAGTGGTGAAATTTGTCACCTACGGTGGAATGCTTCTATTAGCAGCGAACTCTCTAGGCGGGCTTGGTGTTGGTGCAACAACACCACCTGCGACCGGCAACGGCACAAGTATAGGTCTATTACCGACTCATAGTGCTCCGTACATGTCTGGAAGCTTTAGTCAAGGCGTTTACGACTACGGCATGCCAATTCCTAATGGTACTCTATGCATACCAGGCATGCCAGGAAGTTTCGATCCAAGTAGCCTCGGATCTATGCCTATAATTGAACTTGCGACTGAAACTAGGACTCTTCCTGATATCTCGC
>JABDHH010000013.1 GCA_013285585.1 Chlamydiota bacterium | reverse complement strand
ATTTTCCCCTTGTTTCTCAAAATAAAAAAATGGTCCATTCACAGCCAAAAAGCGCTACTTCTCAATCCAAGGTAAATTGGACGAAGGTCGCAAAAATGATTGCGTTAGTTGGCGGCGTTATCGGTGTGGCATATTCGCTCTTTTTGCTTAAGGGTCGCTTAACATCGACTTCTTCAAAATTAGACGCCTCGAGTTGTTTTTCTAACCAAAAAGCCGCAATTGAATTCTTGGATGGCACGGTCTGTTGTGCAGGAGATCCGAAATGCAATGGCTCCGGCGAAGGGACATTCAAATGGCCAAATGGCCAGTCTTATTCTGGGAAGTTGGAGAATGGGGCTTTTGTTGGCAAAGGGATATACTCACCCTATCAAGGACTTGCCTATCAAGGGGGGCTGAAGGATGGTCATTTTTCCGGATATGGGGAATATACTTCGTCGTCTAATGGACGTTCTTACAAAGGAAGTTTTCTAAATGGCGCTAGCCATGGCCAAGGGACGCACACATCACCTGATGGAACTTATAAAGGGGAGTTTAACCAGAATCAGTTCCACGGCTTAGCGACATATACATGGAGTGATAAAAATTCTTATACAGGGGTGTTTACGCACGGTGTTGCTATCTGCCCGGATCCATCCTGCAAACAGTATAAAATCGATCTAAGTTCAGAGAACATTGCAACACTTGCGAAACGAAGGAATTTTCACGCGGGCTGATGGAGCGCAAGGTTTTTCCTGGACAACGAGCAAAGCCTTCGAAAACTATCACCGTGTTCTGAATCGTCCCTCAACTGCTCTTTCTGAGCTGGTAGGTTTTTGTTTTTTTATTTCTCCGTACCTTGAACCTCTCGATTGTTGCTGGTTGCGTCCTTTGAAGATCGGCTGCGCAGGAATCGAAGGGTCAGGCTCATAGCCTGCTACGACCATTTTCTGAATTTTGCGCTTGAGCAGCCGTTCGATGCCGTGCAGCAATTGAGTTTCGTCGATGCATACAAGAGAAATCGCGGCCCCTTCTTTGCCGGCGCGTCCTGTGCGGCCGATCCTGTGGATGTAGTCTTCTGGCACATGGGGAAGTTCGAAGTTGACCACATGAGGCAACTGTTCGATGTCGATCCCGCGGGCTGCGATATCGGTCGCCACTAAGACTCGGATTGCGCCTTTATGGAAGTCGGCAAGAGCTTTCGTTCGGGCCGCTTGCGTCTTGTTCCCATGGATGGCTGCAGAAGTAATTTTATGGGAATGCAGATAGTCGGACAGGCGGTTGGCGCCATGCTTCGTGCGGGTAAATACTAGGACTTGCTGCCAGTTATTCGAAGAAATCAAAAAGGTGAGAAGCTCCCGTTTTCTTTTGTTGTCTACAGGGTACACAAGATGGGAAACGAGTTCCGCAGGGGTATTGTGAGGGGTTACTTCGATCGTTTGATGAGCATGTAAAAAGCCTGCGGCCAGTTTCTTAATTTCATCGGAAAATGTCGCGGAAAATAAAAGGTTTTGCCGATCTTTTGGCAGTAAGGAAAGAAGTTTGCGGATATCGTGGATGAACCCCATATCCAGCATCCGGTCCGCTTCGTCGAGGACAAGCATTTCAATGTTAGAGAGATCAATGGTTCTTTGGGAGACGTGATCCAAAAGGCGTCCGGGGGTCGCAATGATGATATCTACTCCGCTGCGGATGTTTTGGGTTTGCACATTCATGCTCGCGCCGCCGAAAATTACCGTCGATTTCAACGGGAGGTATTTCCCGTACGTTTTGACGTTCTCTCCAATCTGCGCCGCAAGTTCGCGCGTTGGAGTCAATATCAGAGCGCGCGGGCTTTGTCTTTTGGCCTGCGATGAGGATGCTCTCAAACGGTGAAGGAGAGGCAAGGTGAAACCCGCCGTCTTGCCGGTTCCTGTTTGCGCGCCGGCCATCACGTCATGGCCTGCAAGGATAAGAGGAATGACTTGCGCTTGAATGGGAGTCGGTTCGCTGTAACCCTCTTCTTCGACAGCTCGAAGGATTTCGTTCAGAAGGCCAAGATCTTTAAATGACATACTTCTCTTCGTTTTTTGAATCCCTTGAGTATAGCACAACCTGGGGTAAAAAAATACCGTTTTGTAGCCTCTTCTTAAAGAACCTTTCCAAATATCATTTTCGGACGATTTTTGGAAAAGTCGACTAAAAATTTTAGTTGCTAAAATCGACGGCAGCTGACGTAGAACACTCTCTTAGACAATTCCTTATTCCGCCTTGAGGACTTCCATGAAGGCGCTTTGAGGGATATTGACCTTGCCGATCTCTTTCATTTTTTTCTTCCCCTCTTTCTGCTTTTCCCAGAGCTTGCGCTTGCGGGTGATATCGCCGCCATAGCATTTGGCTGTGACGTTTTTTGTGATCGCAGAAATCGTTTCTCGGGCAATGATTTTGCCGCCGATTGCGGCTTGAACTGGAACTTTGAAGAGCTGCTGCGGGATCACTTCTTTAAGCTTTGCGCAGATAGCCCGGCCTTTGGCTTCGGCTTTTGAACGGTGGACCAGGCAGGAAAAGGCGTCAACGGGCTCTTCATTGACCCGGATTTCAAGTTTTACAATATCGCTTTTGCCATAGCCATCGGGTTCGTAATCGAAAGAACCGTAGCCCCGAGTAACCGATTTAAGCTTGTCGTTGAAATCGGTAATGATCTCGTTCATCGGCAAGCGATACGTGAGAAGGAGGCCGCCAATACCCATTGTCTCGGTCCTGAGGCATTCTCCGCGCTTGTCCGTGCAGAGTCCCATGATCGCGCCAAGATAGTCGGACGAAGTCATGATATGAACTTTTACCCAAGGCTCTTCGACAAAATCGATATGGGCAGGATCAGGATAGCGTGCGGGATTGTCGATCTCCATCGTTTTCCCGTCGTTGAGAGTGAAGCGGTAGATGACGCTCGGAGCGGTAGTGATGATGGAAAGGTCGAATTCGCGGGTGAGCCTCTCGAAGACGATCTCGAGGTGGAGCAAGCCTAAAAAACCGCAACGAAACCCGAAACCTAGAGCCATGCTGCTTTCTTGCTCGACATAGAGGGCGGAATCGTTTAGCTGAAGTTTTGCAAGCGCGTCGCGCAAGGCTTCGAAATCGGAGGTGTCGACGGGATAGATGCCGGCAAAGACGACAGGCGCGATCAATTTGAATCCGGGCAAGGGAGAGGATGCGGGAAATTTATGGAGCGTCACCGTGTCGCCGACCTTCACATCGGCAGTATTTTTGATATTGGCGACGAAATAACCCACTTCGCCGGGTCTGAGAACATCGACAGGTGTTTCGTTCGGCGCAAATTTACCGACTTCGTTCACTTCAAAAGTTTTCTGTGTCGCAAAAAACCGGATGAGTGATTTTTTCGAGATTTCACCGCTTATGACCCGGATATATACCAGGACTCCGCGGTAAGTGTCATAATGGGAATCGAACACGAGGGCTCGGAGCAGCTCGTCCTTGGGCTCGCTGGGAGCGGGGATATCGGTAAGGATTCGTTCGAGAACTGCTTCGACGCCAATGCCGGTTTTGGCCGAAATCAGGAGGCTGTTGGAGGCGTCGATGCCGATGATCGACTCGATTTGCTTTTTCACCTCGTCGGGATTGGCGGCAGGAAGATCGATTTTGTTAATGACAGGAAGGATTTCCAGGTTGCGGGCTACTGCTAGATGGACGTTCGCCAAAGTTTGCGCTTGCACTCCTTGAACTGCATCGACGACGAGCAGAGCTCCCTCGCAGGCTGCCAGGGACCGGGATACCTCGTAGGCGAAGTCCACGTGGCCTGGAGTGTCGATCAAGTTGATCTGGTAAATTTGCCCATCTTGAGCCTTGTAGAGCATAGACACGGGCCGGGCTTTTATGGTGATGCCCCGCTCCCGTTCCAGATCCATATTGTCGAGATACTGCGCCTGCATGTCGCGGGCTTCCACAGTGTGGGTAAGTTCTAAAAGACGGTCGGCGAGCGTCGACTTCCCATGGTCGATATGGGCAATGATCGAAAAATTGCGGATTCGTTTGAGGTCGTATTGGAACATGGCCTTGAATGTTAATAGACCTCACAGATCTTTGCAAGGGAGCGGCGAAGGGCGCCAATCGAATAAAAGTTGCCATTAATTTGCCATGCCTTTAAATTCTCTTAACTCCAACTATAAGGATTTTTTTAACGTGCCAACGCATCTATTGGTCCAATCGATCTTGGAGCTGTCGAACGCATTCCCTCAAAATCGGGAATCGCGTTACCGCCCCCTACTCACAAAGCCCACTGACTTAAAGATCAAGACTTTTGTCCTGCAGCAGATCGTCCAAGCGATCAAGAGAAAAACAGGAGCCCTTTTTCCTTCAGCGACAGCTCCAAGGGTAGTGATCGATGTTCTCTCTTCTCTGAATCTTCCAAAAACAAAGAGAGAGGAGCGAATCCAGTTGATCCCAAGCAAGCCCCGTCCCGCGCGCCCTTCCTTACGCAGCGCTTCTTCCAATCGCATTCCCATTGGGCTCAGCCGATGCAACTCTTGCAATTGGATCAACAGCTTGATCCAGTTCCTCATGTTCCTTCCCGGGTCTTGGGAGCTGTTTTCTCTGGTCCCGAGAAGTTTTCAGCCGCTTCGGGAATTTGCCGACCAGTACTTCTCCGACCAACAAGACAATCATCCCGTTTCATCAGCGGACAGCAGAGAGTTGGTCCGGTGCTTGATGCGTAAGATTCCCACCCATTTTTTGCAGCAGAAACCGATCCTCTATGAGATCTTGCTTGGGTGGATAAAGGGGATTTTCCCCCATTGTCCTTTCGATATAAAAGGGGAAATCCACCCCGTGATCCTGCATCCGGAATGGCATGTCGTATCCAATTTTTATGATTTCGAAGAGGCATTTCAAAAAAAAATAAATGAAAGACCGCCGGAGCTTTTGGTCGCATTCAAAGGAACTTCCTTTCCTTTGAAGAGACACTATTTTGCACAATCCGAAGGCGTCTCTTACGATCTCGACTCTTTCATTGAACTGCGGCCCGATGGAGAGAACGGAGAGAATTACATTGCGTATTTGAAGAGAAATGGAACCTGGTATCAGTGCGACGACGACCGAGTTGTCCAGTTTCGCTCCAACTGTCTAAACCTCCCGCTTCGCGGCGCAACGCTTCTCCATTATAAGAGAATCGAATTGACCAGTCGGAATTATACCAAATATCAGAAATAACGTTAAGTTTGGCTACGTCAGCTCTGCAACAAATTTTTCGTCTTCACTCGTGCCTTGCCATACTGGCAATGGTCACTCGTTCCAGACAAAAAATTTGTGCAGCTTCCTTGCCAAACTTAACGTTATTTCTATTTGGTATTATACCCGTTCCGCTTGAATAAAATAAAAAGGCTTGGCCATTTGGCCAAGCCTTTCGCACATTCGTTGTTAAAACGATTTTAGCGCTGAGAGGTAACGGCTTCCGCTTTTGCGGGAGCAGGCACAGAATCAGCAGATTTTTCCTCTGCCGCTTCTTTCTCTTTTTGAGCTGAAAGCTCAGTGAATCTGCGATTCAGCGCGCGCGCAGCAAAGATCCAGCCGACAAGTACGACGGCCAAGACGATGGCAATGTAAGGCGCCACCGTAATTACGCTAGCGGTGTTGAATGCGATAAACAAGAATTGCTGCACCAGGGATCCCCCTGATTTACCTAGGCGGGCGCCTACGACGTCGATAGCGGCTTTTCCCTTGAGCTTGACTTCAGAGTCAAGAGGGATATAGGCCATCTCTTTTGTCGGATCGAACATCGAGTACTTCGTCGCTTTCGACATCACGTTCTGGATCATACCGAAAATAACGGCTAGCATGAGCGGCGTCGTGCCGAACATGGCGATGAATCCAGCAAGTTGGCTATTGAAGATGACGAAGGCAAAGAATGCTAGTCCTGTAATCGCCAGAATAATAGGCGTAAAGAGAGCTCCAACACCCCAACCGAGTTTCCGGATTACGTTGCCTCCGACGAATAGCATCATGAAGATGGTCAGCGCGCCGGTAGCCATCGAAAAGCCGCCCATAAAGTTCTGGTAGTCGTTTGCGTTCGGATATTGCAGGTTGAGCTGCTTTTTCCAGGTCACTTCGACGAGGTTGATCGACATCCCGTACCCGATCACGAGCATTGCGATGCAGCCGAGATAAGGCGATTTCAACAGGAAGAGCATGCTCTCCTTGATCGACATTTTCGGCTTCGATTTCTTGTCTTTCTTGATTTCGTTCGGATCATAAAAACGGGCATCCGTTAAAACTTCTTTATTGATCCACCAGTAGATCGCGATCGCGGCGGCACATGCGATGACTACGGCGCTCATTGTATAGAGAAGAGTGACGCCCCAGGCATCGACTCCAGGAGGAAGGATGTCTTTGATATTGGCGAATTTTTTAATCAGCATGCCTGAAGGGAACATGGCAAGGTTGGCGCCGATTCCAAAAAGAGCATAGAATCGCTTCGATTCAGCGACTTTGGTGATTTGGTTCGCAAATCCCCAGAAAAGGAGGGAGATGGCGGCGGAGCCCCACAATTCAGCCATAATATAAAAGATTGAGGAAGGCCAGTACCGGATCATTCCGATCAATCCGCGCAGTCCTTGCGGGAAATGCTCATACATCCAGTTGGTCATTGCGATCGGGGAAATAGCATCTCGGTTCGGATAGAGGGCTAGGGCGTAAAGGCCGAAGAATAGTCCGAAGAAGGCCATTAGACCCATGAAGAGG
Organism: Chlamydiota bacterium; assembly: GCA_013285585.1. Lineage (GTDB taxonomy): Bacteria > Chlamydiota > Chlamydiia > Chlamydiales > SM23-39 > CAIPFQ01. The sequence continues at coordinate 22,533 of JABDHH010000013.1, read as the reverse complement.
CGTTCGCGCTTCACAACATTGCTCAACTTAGTGAAAATGAGCATGAAGATGATTGCGCCGGGTACGACTCCCCAGAATTTCAAGAAGGGAATCGTCTCAGCTCCAGTGGCTGTTACGATCAACGTATCTTTAGTGTCTCTTAAGATCGTGTAATTGAAGTTAATAAAGAAAAATAGGAAGAACATAGGCAGGAACTTCTTTAACTCGAAGCCGTGGATAGGCCAGAGAAGAGAGCGCCACTTCCCAAATTCTTTCGTTGCGGGCTGCGACATCAGTTTGTCCTCAGAAAAGTTCTTAATGTTTCAATTGAATAAGCTTTTTAGCTTTCCAACATAACATCATAAGTTAATCGGTTTAAAATGCAAGAGAAAAGGCGGATCAATCCGTTTTTTGACAGTGAACCTATTAAAAAAACCCCTGAGATTATTGAGACCTCAAGGGCAATTTTCACTAAAGGAAGAAAAAATTAGTTTTGGTTCTGGAGAATGAGGGATGGATCGGCAAGGATTGCTTGCTGCGCTTGGACCGACTCGACATAGCTGTTCCAGAGTTCAGTTTCGATCTTGTTGTGGCGGATCGATTGGATCAACTCTCTTTTGCAGCTCGAAACTGATTTTCTCGGGCTAAGAATTGTAATGATTTCTTTATCACCAGCCAAACGGGCGATATTGAGCATCCTCTCGAGTTGGATTCTCGTGAAGTTCATGTGTTCGCGGCGCTTGCGGGATCCGCGGGCGGCTCTTTGCTTCGGAGCGATGACGACAGGCTTGTCAGCCTGGACGACGTGGCGTTCGATGATACTGGCTAGTTCAGATGGTTGCTTGTTCTTCATTTTTTTTAAAGTGAAGTGGTGCATATAGCCGCCAGTCTTCATCGGGAGATATTTGCAGAGTTCATTTTCTTTTCTGGCTCCGACCTTCTTGATCGCCTTTACAATAACTTCTTCAATGTCTTTGGCGCCTTTCATTGGTTTTGTTTCCATTGTTTCCTTATTTAATACGCTCATGAATACCATCCTAAATTCAAAATTTAACGAGAGATGTACTCTCGGAGTTCCTAACTTTATTTCTCCGAAACAGAGTCGTTGTTTTAACCGATCGGAATATAATTTTCAATATTTCCTTTTCGGCTTTCTCCAGTGTTTCTGAAATCATTAGGCATTATATAAAGGTCCTGTATTTCTTGCAAGAATTTGATTTTTTTCTTTTTTTCTTCTTTGTTAAGCTCTATTCTTTCATTCATGCGAGATTGAAATATGAGTGCTGTAATAAAAAATATTCTTTCGGCTCTTTTAGCGGTAGTACTGTGCGTTTCCTGTACTCAAAAAAAATCTTTGTCTCCTCTTGCTTATTGGATGAGCGAAAACGGTAAAATTAAAGTTCTTTCTACCATTGCTCAGATCGGAGATCTTGTGGATGCGGTGGGAGGGGAGAGAGTCGACAGTTTAGTTCTCGTTCCGGGCGAACTAGATCCTCACAGCTACGAACTTGTGAAAGGGGATGGCGAGAAGCTCTTGAAAGCCGATCTAATCTTCTATATTGGCCTGGGATTGGAGCATGGAGCGAGCCTCTCCGCTCTTCTCAAATCCAGCGATAAAGCGATTCCTGTAGGAGACGAAATCCGCCGGATTTCGCCTCATGAGATTTTGGAAAAAGACGAGGTGGTCGACCCTCATATTTGGATGGATGTGTCCTTATGGCAGAAAGCAGTGGGCCGAATCGCAGAAAGGCTTTCGAAGGCAGACCCCGACGGAGCGGAATACTACACGGCTCGGGCGGCATTGCTGGAAAAGGAGATGGAAAGCACGCATCTCTATATGCGGGATCGTTTGCAACAAATTCCTTCGGACCGGCGGTTCCTTGTGACCAGCCACGATGCGTTCCGTTATTTCGCCAGGAGTTATTTGGCTGAGCCAAGAGAGAAAGACTGGTCGAGGAGGTTTACTGCGCCAGAAGGATTGGCTCCGGACGGCCAACTAAACCCGGTCGATATCCGGCGCGCAATCGATTTTCTTCACAAGCATCGGATCCGGGTCGTATTTCCTGAGTCTAACGTAAGCCGCGACGCCGTCGCGAAAATTGCATCGGCGAGCCGAGAAATGGGGATCGAGGTGCTGCTTTGCAAGAAGCCGCTTTATGGCGATTCGACGGGCGGATTGCCCTACCTCGAGATGATGCGCAGCAATGCCGAAGTCATAGCCGAACATTTGCAGGATTAATATGAATCAATATGCAATCGAAACCGAATCTCTTCATGTCAACTACGGCAAAACGGCAGTGTTGTGGGACATCAGCTTTAAAATTCCCAGAGGATGCATCGTAGGAATTCTCGGACAGAATGGGGCTGGAAAGAGCACCTTGTTCAAAGCGATCTTGGGATTGATCAAGCCTTTGAGCGGTAAAATTGATTTGCTCGGCGGATGCCTAGTCTCCGATGTGCGGCAAAAAATCGCCTATGTTCCTCAGCGGGAATCGATCGATTGGGATTTTCCGATCACTGCGGAAGAGGTCGTACTCATGGGCCGCTACGGCCGCCTGGGGCTTTTCGGCCGCGTGCGCAAAGCGGACAGAGAAGCCGCTACAAACGCGCTCGATCTCGTTGGGATGCGCCCTTTCGCAAAGCGGCAGATCAGCCAACTTTCAGGCGGACAGCAGCAGCGACTCTTCATCGCCAGAGCCCTCGTGCAAGATGCGGATCTTTTCCTGTTGGACGAACCTTTTGCCGGCGTCGACATGGCGACCGAAAAAGCGATCATGGAACTTTTGAAGGCGCAAAAACAACAGGGGAAGACCATTCTCGTCATCCATCATGACCTTTCTACCGTCGAGGAATATTTCGAATGGTCTATCTTGCTCAATACCCGGCTCATCGCATGCGGACCGCTGACTGAAGTGTTTCATCGAGAAAACTTGATCCGGACATTCGGAAAAGGCCAGATGCTGTTCGATGAAGCAGCCGATTCATTGGCCAAGAGTCAAAGCGGATTCTTATGAGCCTGCTCGATTTTTTCACCGATCCCGTTCTGCGCGGCCCGACCTGGGGCACGCTGTTCATGTGCATCGCCTCTTCCCTGATGGGCGGCGTTCTATTCCTAAAGCGGCGATGTCTCCTCGGAGAGTCTCTTTCCCATGCCGCCTACCCGGGGATCATTGCCGGCGTCAGCCTGTTCGCCCTCTTTTTCCCAGAACATGGCGAAAGCGCTTTTTTCGGCATGCTAGCAGGAGCATTCGCCACTTCGTTCCTTGGGTTCAAAGCGATCGAGTGGATGGAGAAAAAAGGAAAAGTCCGATCTGACGCAGCCCTTTGTTTCATTTTAGCCCTTTTTTTCGGCATCGGCACTGTGGCCGCCAGCGCAATGCAATCATCACTTCCTTCATGGCGCACCAAAATCCAGGCACTCATGTTCGGCCAGGCCGCGACCATGTCCGATTTTCATATCGCTCTCTATGCAATGCTCACATCGGCCGTCATGTTGTTTCTCTTTTTCGGATTCCGTCACCTACAAGTCGTTTTATTCGATTCCGATTATGCAAAGACAGCCGGGCTGCCCGTTCGCTGGATCGACTGGGCGATCTTCTGGCTTTTTCTATTTGCTCTCCTCTTAGGGATACGCAGTGTCGGGATCGTGCTCATGTCCGGGATGGCGATCGCCCCTGCGATCGCAGCGCGGCAATTCACCGATCGCTTGCAGTCCTTCTTCTGTCTTTCCGCACTCTTCGGCGCCTTGAGCGGTCTTGCGGGGAACATCATTTCGGTCATGGGGACGATCGCTCTTTCACAATCAGGAGAGCGCCTCACTCTTCCTACCGGCCCGTCCATCATCCTAGTCGGAGCGGCAATCGCCCTGCTTTCCCTTCTTTTCGCTCCAAAAAGGGGCTGGGCCTTCCGCATCTGCAGGATCGCGGCTTTCCGCTTTCGATGTTTACAAGAGAATGTTTTGAAAGCAATGTGGAAAAAAGAGTCCCATCTTTTCGATGAATTTAAGGAAATCCACCGGATCGTCCCCTTGATGCTGCACGCAATCCTTTGGCGTTTGAAACAGGGCGGATGGATTGTCAAAGCAAAGGAGCGGTATATTCTTACCGCCGACGGCCGCCGGAAGGCAGCCTCCATCGTCCGCCTCCATCGCCTGTGGGAACTCTATCTGGCCAGCGAACTCGGCGTCTCCCATGAGAAAATTCATGTGAACGCCGAAGAGATGGAGCACATTTTAACCCCCGATATCGAAGAGAGGCTGACCCGGCTTCTGGCGAATCCGAAGGTCGATCCGCACAGCCAACCCATTCCCGAAAGGTCGTTTTTATGAACCCCTACTGGGATTGCGGATTTTGTGAATTTTTCCAGATCTTCTTTTCGAGAGCGTTCGATTTTTTAACCGGAGTTCCGATCGAAGCCGCTTCCGATGAAATCCAGCTCGGCACGCTGGCAGCCGTCGCTCTTTCATGCGGCCTGCTCGGCCCGTTCCTCGTCTTAAAGCGGATGACGATGTTTGCAAATTCCCTCTCTCATACGATTCTCCTCGGCATCGTCTTGGCCTTTCTTTTTGCTTCAAGCCTATGGGGGGGCGGGATGTTTTCCCCGTCGACTCTAATGCTCGGCAGTTTGGCCGCCGCTCTTCTGACCGCGGCCTTTACCGAAGGGCTCGTCAAGTTTTTCCGTCTTCAAGAAGATGCGAGCGTCGGCCTAGTCTTTTCAGCGCTCTTCGCCCTCGGGATTCTGCTGGTTACTCTCTATACTCGGGATGTTCATTTAAGCGTCGAAGCGATCATGGGAAATGCAGATGCTCTTCAAATCGGAGATTTCAAATTCGCCTCGCTCCTTGCCGCCCTGAACCTCTCTGTGTTGATCATTTTTTACAGACAGCTGAAAATTTCCGCGTTCGATCGCCAATATGCTTCGACTCTCGGAGTGCCCGCTTCTTTTTTCCACTTTTTGCTTCTTTTCCTATCTTCTGCGGTTTCTGTGGGAGCTTTCAGGGCGGTTGGCGTATTGCTCGTCTTGGCTTTCCTGACCGGTCCCTATCTGACGGCTCGCCTCTTTAGCAGCCGCTTGTCCCGCCTCCTCTGGATCAGCCCCATTTTAGGGATCTTCGCTTCCGGCATCGGAGTCGCCTTTTCCCGTCATGCGCTGAGCGCTTTCGGACTCCCTCTTTCAACAGGAGGGGTCGTCGTTTGCGCAATCGGTTTGATTTATGGGATTGGTATTTTCCTGAAATTGATCATGCGTGGTAAATTGCAACCATGTCCAAAAGAAAACGCATCGCCCTCTTAGGAAGCACCGGGTCAATCGGCACGAGCACTCTCCGCGTCGTCCAGCATCTGTCCGAACATTTTGAAATCGCGGCGCTCGCCGCTAAATCCAATATCGATCTCCTTTACACCCAAGCCTTGGAATTCCATCCGAAACTCATCGCCGTTTTCGATAAAGATCGAGCGCTCGATTTACAAAAAAGACTTCCCCACATTTCTGTTGTAGGAGGAATGGAAGGTCTGAAAGCGGCCGCCTCTTTCGAGGGCGCCGATTTTACGATGCTCGCCATGACGGGAAGCGCGGGGCTTCTGCCCGCCGTCGCCGCGATCGAGGCGCGCAAACAAATCGGCCTGGCCAATAAGGAAGTCCTCGTCTGCGGAGGGGAATGGATCAGCGGGCTCGCGAAACGGAACGGGATCGAACTCATCCCCGTCGATAGCGAGCACTGCGCGCTCCATCAATGTTTACAAGGCCAGGAAAAATCAGCGGTGCGCCGCCTCATTTTGACCGCGTCCGGCGGAGCTTTACGCGATAAAACGGCTCAAGAGTTAAAGAAAGTCACAGTCCAAGAGGCTCTGGCCCATCCGAATTGGCACATGGGTGCCAAGGTTACGATCGATTGCACGACGCTTATGAATAAAGGCCTGGAGATGATCGAAGCACGGTTTCTCTTCGATATCGAACCCGAGCGAATTGAAGCGGTAATCCACCCTCAAAGCCGGATTCATAGCTGTGTCGAATTCATAGACGGGTCGATCCTGGCCCAGATCGCAGACCCCGATATGGTTCTGCCGATTCAATACGCTCTGACCTATCCGGAAAGAAAACAGGGAATGCTCAAGCCCTACGACTTTTTGAAGAATGGGACTTTGACTTTTTATCCTCCTGACAATCAAAGATTCCCTTGTTTGCAGCTCGCTCTTGACGCCCTCAAGGCTGGGAAGAGCTATCCCTGCTTTCTCAATGCCGCTAATGAAGTTTTAGTCGAAAAATTCGTGCAAGGAAAAATTCCTTGGACAGCCATCGGCGAGAAGCTGGACAAATTAATCTCTTCACACCTACCGGAGAATATGCTAAGCTTAGAGGCAATTCTTGCGGTCGACGCCTCAGCGCGTCAGCTTGCAGCCGCGAGTTAAGAATGAGAGTTGATCTGGACGATTGATCATGGAAAGTATTTTTTACGCCCTTCTTGCAATCTTAGGTTTAGGTCTTCTCGTTTTCATCCATGAACTCGGCCATTATTGGATTGCCCGCAGAGAAGGAATGCGCATTGAAGCCTTTTCGATCGGGTTCGGCAAGCCGATCTACACCTGGGAGCACGACGGGGTCAAGTGGATGATCTGCATCCTTCCTTTTGGCGGCTATGTCCGGATTGCCGGCATGCAGCAGGAAGGAAGCCGTGAACCTTATGAAATTTCCGACGGGTTCTATGGAAAGAAGCCCTGGCAGCGGATCAAAGTCGCTCTGGCAGGACCGCTCGTCAACGTCGCTTTCGCGATCGTTGTATTTACAGTTCTTTGGGCAGCAGGCGGAAGATCGAAACAATTTCAAGAATTTACAAGCCGCATCGGTTGGGTCGATCCTCAATCCGCTCTCTATCAGTTGGGAGTGCGTCCTGGAGATGTCATCGAACGATATGACAACCGTCCTTTTCATGGATTCAAAGACCTTCTGGTCGCTTCCCTCATGGATGACAAAACGACCCGGATCGAAGGCTACAAAATCGATGCCTTTTCAGGAAAAAAGACTGATTTCGATTATACGCTGAAGACCTATGAAAATCCTCAGATGACCAAGGATAAGCTCCTTACGATCGGAGTTTTTTCTCCTGCATCCTACTTGATTTACGATGGGCGGGAAGCCGATCTCGCAGGATCGCCGATCGAAGGGAGCGGAATCGAGCCGGAAGATCGAATCCTTTGGGCTGATGGAGAGATGGTCTTTTCCATCCAGCAATTGAGCGCCCTTACAAATCAATCGACCGCCTTTCTGACCGTTCAAAGAGGCGATCAAATTTTTCAAACGAAAGTTCCCCGCATCCAATTGGAAGATCTCAAAATGACTTCTCCGGAACGGGCGGAAATCGGCGATTGGCAATATGAAACCGGATTGAAAGGAAAACTGCAGGATCTTTATTTCATTCCTTATAATCTTTCCCCTCATAACGTAGTAGAAAGCCGGATCGAATTTTTGGATCCAGGCGAGCAGGAGGCCGCCTTCCAAAAATGTAAACGATGCACCTATTTCACGCCCCTTGAAGAAGGAGACCGGATCATCGCTGCCGATGGAACGCCGATACAATTTTCCCATCAATTGCTACAGGCTCTTCAAACCCGGCATGTCATCGTCATCGTCGAAAGAAATCCTTCTTCGATCGAAAAAACCCTGTGGACTCAGGCGGATGGCCAATATGATAATTTCAACCGAACCGAGCTCTCTTCCCTCATCGTATCGATCGGAACCGCAAGACAGATCGACCATAGCGGGTCTCTTCATCTCCTAAAACCGATCGTTCCCAAGTCCAAAAGTGAATTTTCCCTGAGTCCTCAGCAGCAAGCGGCGCTATCCAAAGAATTGGCCGCGATGAAAAAAGAAATCGAGGCGATCCGCGATCCTGCAAAAAGGAGCGCAGCGCTCAAGCTATTGGAAAATGCCCAGCGGCGACTCATTCTGGGACTACCTCTCCGCGACCGAGAAGTAACCTACAACCCCAATCCGATCCAGCAATTTCAGGCCGTCGTCGTTGATACGTGGCGCACTCTGACTGGCCTTTTTTCTGGGATGCTCAATCCTAAGTATATGAGTGGCCCTGTTGGAATCGTCCATGTCGTCCATCAAAGCTGGATGGTAGGGGTGAAAGAAGCTCTTTTTTGGATGGCCGTCATTAGTCTCAACCTTGGCATCGTCAACCTTCTACCTATTCCAGTACTTGATGGCGGGCATATCACGTTCTCTATTCTCGAAGCGATCAGGAAGCGGCCCTTGCGCGCGAAGACCATGGAAAGGCTGATTATTCCATTTGTCGGGCTTCTCATCGCCTTTTTCATCTACATCACCTATCAGGATCTCGCACGCCTCCTCTCTAAGTTCTTGTAAATTAAATCTTTAGGTTTGCTTGGCTTAACTCTCTGAGGGTAAACGCGTTACATTCTTTTGGCTTTTGATCCTAATTAATTGATTAAATTTGTTTAATTATCAAGTTTTTAGTTTAAAATTAAACTAAAATATATTATAATAAATAATATATAACAAAGAGAGTTTTTTATGGCTGTAAGAGTTCAATCATCAATAATCCCAGGCTCCGGACAAGTAAAAACCTCGGAGCAAGCATCGGGATTTTTGAAGGCCCGAGCCAAAAAGGTGGACCTGGCAGCCGTTCAGAAATTGTATGAGGATTCCTTATCTCTTAAAGACGGTGCAGCTCTTCCAGCTCGATACTATGAAAAACTTGGAGAGCTGACTAGCGGTTTAGATGGAACGGATGAGAGAATCAATCGCCTGTATAATAAGATCTTCCAACGCACAATTTCTGTGCCCCCTGCTCGAGATCGAGCCAAGACCGGGTCAAAGAGCGGCAGTACATCCGAATCACCAGTTCAGAGTTTATCCTTTAGAATACAAAGTGCAAATCAAGCGGTTGAAGCGTTCAAGGCGGAACCTAATGCAGCCAATGCCCAAACGATGCTGGATCAGAAAAAATTGATCGTTGACGATCGATTCGGAAACAAAAAAGTAGGGGATTTGATCGATGAAATCGATGCATTGATAGCCGAATTTTCTGCAATCGAGATTCCCCAATCAATCGATAAAGAGTTTGGAGAAAAGATTGATCCTCTTGTTGAGGAACTTAGAGACTTAGAAGATGAACTGTCCCACTTAGATTTTTCAAGATGCTCGCTCGATGATTTTTTGCGTATAGAACAAAGAGAAACAGAATTAATTCGGCAACTGGATCAGTTGAAAACAGGTACAATCGAAAATCTTCATACAAAGCATGGGGTCGATCTACATCCTAATCTACTAGCTAATTCTCCACACGGCTTAACCTATGTCCGCAACGCAAGAAAAGGACCAGAGCTCGAAAAGGTTCACACAAGTTTATCAACAATGTACGAAGGTGTTGCCACTCCGCTTTCTCATTTTCATGCCCATAGGTGTCGTAAAATGCGAGAGTTTTTAACAGCGAAATTTAAAGTCGAAGATATGGGCGGCGGCGGGGATTGCTTGTTCAGGTCATTGGCAGGTGCGATGAGTCTGAAAGGTGCCAAAAGCGATGCAGATGCGAACCACTCTCGAGTCAGAAGTCAAGTTGTGGCGCATATGAGAAAGCATAGAGAAACATTTGCTCCTTTAATAGCTGAGCGAATGAAAGAAGATCACTTAGGTTTTTCAGGCAGTGCGGACCCATTTGAATCCTATCTAGAATGGATGTCTAAACCCGGAACTTGGGGAGGAAAACCTGAAATTATCGCATTTAGCGATATGGAGGAAAGATCTGTCGCTGTCATTCAAGCGCAACCATCCGGCGAAGTAGTGGTCAGATCCATCAACCCGGAATTCAGAGGATCTTCACCGGTCGCCATTCTAAACTCTGGGGCCGTTCACTTCCAAGCGATGATGCGTAGGTAAGTTTGTCAGTTTAAACTTTTCACGGCATAGTATCTTTTGAATCTTGCTATTTTTGTCGAAGAAAAATAGGTTGGGCTCATTTATTGAAAAATAAAACTGGAAGCTGATGGAAAATGGGCAGCGCCCAATTGGAAAAGAGATGGCTAAAAGATTTGCCAGATTTTTCAAGACAGATTACCGCGTTTTCCTATAAGCTTTTTTTCCCAGGTTCAATCGAGAAGTATGAATGATTCGTATCTTACATGAACTCACAAATCAGGTTATCTTTCCTCTCGCACATCCAAGAACTCTTTTTCCCGTAGCAGTGGTGAAAGTAGCATCAATAATAATAAACAGAGATTATATGGTTCCAGCTTTAACGGCTGGGTTTTTCATTCCAGCATCCCTCTCTGTAGTCACAGGACACATGCAGTTTGGGTTTATCGGGATCGCTATGGGATTGGAGCTAATACCCCATCTAATCCGTGAAACAAATGTAATGATTCAACAAGGATGTAATATAACTTTAACCTTTAAGCCAGGAAAGTTGTTAGAAAATTATATGTTTTGCAAACAACGAACGAAAAATAATTTGATCGAGTCCTACTCGATCGATTTTGCTAAGAATGAAGGATAGGCTCATTGACCCTAAATTTTAAATCGAAAATTGGCTAAAATAATCCCTAAAAGCGCAGCCACTTAAATTGCTAACACGCTCTATACAATTTCTGGTTTTTTTCGCCCTCTTTCCCATCCTTCTCCTCGCTCAAAGTTGGGCGGAGAAAACCCTTTCCGAACTTACCCTCGATCAAAAGATCGGCCAGCTCTTTATGCCTCCCGCCTGCCCGCTGAGAGAGGAAGATCATAGAAGAGATTGGGCTGTTCTTGTCGAAAAGCACCATATCGGCAACGCGATTCTGAAACACTCGGATCCTTTGACCCAGATCAAATTTCTCAACGATCTTCAGAGCGGATCTAACATCCCTCTTCTCATCGCGGCGGATGCCGAATGGGGCCTTGCGATGCGGATGAAACAGACGATCGCTTTCCCCAAGAACCAGACGCTTGGAGCGATGGGAGATTTGGATTTGATCTTTCAAGTAGGCGCGGAGATAGGCCGCCAAGCGAAACAGGTCGGGATTCATCTCAACCTCGCGCCCGTTGCCGATGTCAATACCAATCCCGCCAACCCAGTCATCGGAATGCGGGCGTTCGGAGAAGATCCAATTCAAGTGGCAGCATGCGTTGCAGCTATGGTCCGGGGGATGCAATCGGCAGGAATTTTAACTTGCGCGAAACATTTTCCGGGACATGGCGATACGAGTGTCGATTCTCACCATGCGCTGCCCCTTGTTCCCCATGCGAGGGATCGCCTAGAGACTGTGGAATTTGTCCCTTTCCGAAGAGCGATCCAGGAAGGCGTTGATGCGATCATGAGCGCTCATTTGCTCGTTCCTGCTATCGATTCCGAACGGCCCTCGACCTTGTCTTTTGCGTGCCTCACCGGCATTTTAAGGGAAGAACTCGGTTTCGGTGGCCTGATCGTCAGCGATGCGCTGAACATGAAAGCCCTTGCCGATACCCCGGAAGAGATCGCCGTCGGGGCATTTCAAGCGGGATGCGATCTTCTGCTCTATGGGGACCATTTCGATCCCAATATCGATAAGATCTTAAAAGAAGACGTCCCGAGAGCCTGGAAAGCCTTGAAAAGACAATTCGAGGATGGGACGCTGTCAGAGGAACGGCTGAATGGGAGCGTAGCAAAGATCCTGAGGGCGAAAGAGCGGCTCGGCCTGCATCTAACGACGAAACTGAGCGAGGAAGGGATCGCCGCATCGCTCCATTCGGAAGAAGCGGTGCGCCTTAAAAAGAGGCTGTTTAAGGAAGCGGTCGTCTTGAGAGGAGATCCGAGCTCTCTTCTGCCTAAAAAAACAGCCTATTTGATCATCGGCGGTCCCGATGAGATGTCCAAGGCGTTCAGCGCTGTATTTTCCGCAGCTCCCGATCTCGATCTTGCCGAGCGCATCCGATTATCGGATCAGCTCAAGGATTTCGACGCCGTGGCGATCGCTGTCCACCAGTTCGGGCCAAGAGAAAGGAACTATGGTTTTTCGCCCGATTGCATCGACCTGATCCGCTCTTTGCCAAAGAGCATTCTCTGCCTGTTCGGCACTCCCTACGCACTCTCTCTCTTCTCTCATCCCGGTCCGCTCTTGATCGGCTTCGAGAACGACCCCGATGCTCAAGAGGCTGTGCTGAGCATTCTTCAAAGACAAAATGTTTTACTAGACCTCTTGCGTAACTGATACTTCGTCGCTTTTGGGGATTATTTTGGCCGATTTTCGTTTTTTTGCAGGGGTAGTATACGAATGTTGATACAACCCCTGCAAAAAAATCGGCTCAAAAGAACCCGAAAATCGACAGAAGATTAGTTATGCAAGAGGTCTACTGAAGACCGCCATCAATCGGTAAAGCAATGCCGGTAATGTAAGAGGCTTGTTGAGAACAGAGCCATAGAACTGCATCCGCAACTTCATTAGATGTGCCAATGCGACCCATCGGAAAATCTTTCCCAATTTCGGAAATCCGGCTTCCTAAGATATTCCTTGCGTTTGGCGTGTCGATAATGGCCGGGCATACACAATTTATGCGGATATGCATCCTAGCATACTCGAGGGCTGTCGCCTTGGTCAGTCCTACTACTCCATGCTTGCTTGCCGTATAGGCTGCTCCGCCCGTTTTACTTGCCCTCAACCCTGCAATAGAAGAAATATTGACGATGGCTCCACCGCCAGATTGCAAGATTGTTGGTATTGCGTGTTTCATACAAAGCCAAGTGCCTTTTAAGTTAATGGCAATCACTTGATCCCATACAGTTTCTTGATAATCAGCCGTGGAAACAAATGCAGTTCCTTCGATACCGGCATTGTTGACTAAATAATGCAACGATCCATATGTTTCGATAGTTTTTTTAATTAATGCTTTTACCTCAGTCGATTTTGAGATGTCCGTTTGGATGTATGTGACCTCTCCACCAAATGATTGGAGTTCTTTGAGAGCGTCGGCAGCTTTCTTTTTCTCACGCGCAGCAATGATAACTCTTGCTCCTTCTTTGAGAAATCTTTCAACACAGGCTTTTCCAATTCCCGATGATCCTCCAGTAATAATTACGATTTTGCGATCGAATTCTTTGTTGTACATGAAGTTATCCTAATCAAGATGACTCATAGGTTTTCAATAAGGAACGGACGGATTTATTCCTCTCAGTTTTTCAAATCGTCTATAGGGAATCCAGGAAATCAATGCTGTGATGAGGGAGACTGAAACTAAATATATGATCTGAAGTTGTAAGTATTTGTAAAACATGATGAAGATGATTGCAATTAGAAATGCGATTGTGTCTGCAGATTCCACTAAACCGTATATTTTCCCTTTCTCATGATCTGCTTTGCCTCTGCCAACAAGACAAAAAATTGTGGGGGATAATAAGGCATTTCCAATGGCATGGAAGAAATAGCATCCAGCTAAGACTATGTTAATATTTTGAAATAAAAATACAAAAAAGAAATATGGAAGCAAAGATGCAACACAAATAACATAACCTATTCTGATCATTTTGCTGTCAGATATATGGCCAGAAAAACTAAAGGTGGAAACGCCTAGTAAGAATCCAATCATCATCAATACTTCTATAAAAGCAGAATTGTTATTCATAAAATCTGCATATAAGATAAGAATCACATAAATGGAGATTTCCCATAAAATATAGGCTGTAAATAGATTTTGGTATGCTTTGTCTTTTAAGTCAGCGATGATCAGGCTGATTTCTCTGACAATGTAGGGACAGAACTTGGGGTTCAGATAATGGAGTTCTTTTGTTTTTATGTCTTTTAAATCGAAAAAATAAAAAAAACACATGAAAAGAGTGGCGGAAAATAAGATGATTAATATAAAAGTGGCGATTGAGTTTGGTAGGTATTTGTTAAAAAAAACCAATCCGATGTATCCAGTAGCATATGCGGCCGTAGCGAAAGCAAATGAGAGTCGAAGGTTTTTCCCACTAAGATCTCCTACTGCAGCCCAAGAGATGGGTATCGTGTTTCCAAAAATACCTTTTGAAATATTGATCAAAATGAGCATGGGTATAAATGAGAATAGCTTCATGTCGAATAGGAAGACAAAAACCAGGCTTAAAAGAGAGAATAATATTGAAAAGAGTAGGCTTTTTCTTCTGCCGTACAAATCTGAGGTCCCAGCCTGAATAGGAGAAATAATAATTTGCAATGAAAGCATGATGAATAGGAGAAGTAATTCTATGAGAGGGGGGCTGTGATTAAATGCTCCAATTATATAGTTGTCGCACATTATGTCAGAGGCGATGAAAAGAAAAATCAAGGCGAGGAATTTATTATTTTTAGGGGGCTCGGAGGCAACTTGCATTCACAACTCAGCATCAACTGATCGCAAGTTATTAAACTTGAGAGCCAGTTGTCAATAAAATTTATTCTGTAATACGAAGGAAACTATACCCAAACAACTTGAAAACTTGGTTTTTGACTGCGTCGACTTTGCCTCAAAATGATTGTCCTCGCTCGTGCCTTGCCTCGCGGCAATGGTCATTCGCTCCGGACAAAAATTTTGAGGATCCTCCTGGTCAAATTCCCAACTTTTCAAGTTGTTTGGGTATATGAACCTTGAGGCCTTGTTGCTTGGATAGCTAATAATTGATATGGCAAGACTATTTCATTTTTGTTTGTACTTATATTCTCGCGTTGACTGTTCACAACGGCGTTTTGTAGGAATGTCTCTTGAAGGTCCTTTGGAAGTGGAACATAGCAACCAAGCCATCCTTTGACGTAAGCTTTTATCTCTTCGAGATTGTTATATTTCGAAAAACGCCACTCAGGACGAAAATCATTTAATATTAAACCGTTCGATGTGATTATCTCTCGATATTCTTCCATCGAAAGCATAGTGAGCGAGGCAGATAAATTCTTATAATCAGGATATGCATCAAGAGTTTTTTCGAGAAATAAAATATAAGAAGAGGTTTTGAGGTAGGTCAAAATCAATAAGGTTCCTCCTGGTTTTAAAGATTGGCACATTAAATTTAATGCTTTTTTTGGTTCTCTAACCCAGAGGAGGCAGTTAAAACAAAGAATAATATCAAAAGAAAAATCAAAATTGATTTCCTCTGCTTTTCTATGATGGAATTCGAGATTCGGAAATTTCGACTTGGGGTAGACATCTTTTGCGAGATCGATCATCTCAGCCGAGGCATCGATTCCAATCGAGGTTCCTTGTGATGCTTGTTGGGAAAGTTCCGCTATGATATTTCCTGGGCCGCAGCCAATATCGAGAATCGAATCAGATTCATTCACAGTCAAAGATGTCATCAATTCTTGCGCCCGTTCATATTGGGGTTGGGAATGGCTCTGATAATAAAGCGCATCTAGATCGGGTTTTTCTGAATTTTTCATTTTAGTCTCCATATAAAATAATCTTAATCAGATTAGTGATGGATAAAAGATCGGTTGTTCAAGATTATATTGAAGGATGGTAACATTGTGTCGATTTAAATGCCATAAACAATTTTATTGAGTTTGGACGTATACCGAAATGAATTCAAAAGTTGGGAATTTGGCAAGAAGGCCGCGCAAATTTTTTGTTCTGGAGCGAGCAGCTTTGTTCATGAATAAAGCGCGAGTGAAGTCAAAAAAATTTGCTGCGAAGCCGACGCAGTCAAAATCCAAGTTTTCAAGTTGTTTGGGTATAATGTCATTTGTTGATACAATTTCTTTTTGTTGTCTTTTTTTGTTCGGGATTTCTTATAATCAGCGCGGATTAAAGCTGATTTTTGTTTTTTTTGGTTTCTTTTGTAACCGTTGCAATATCGTGGCCCCCTTATGCAAAATTTGAAAAGCTTAGACCAAAATCTTAAATCTCCTCTTATCTGCGAATTATTTGAAAAAACTGTCTCATTAAATCCAGATTCTCTCGCAGCTCTTACTCTCGATCGCGAGAGTACCTATAGAGAACTCGATCTTCAATCGAACCAGTTAGCAAATTATTTAGTGAATAAGGGTGTAGGACCTGGAAAGATCGTCGGGCTATTTTTCGATTGCGATTTATCTCTTCTCATTGGACTTCTCGGAATCCTCAAGGCAGGAGGAGTCTATTTTCCATTAGATCCTAACTATCCCAAAGAACGGCTGCGCTATATGATCGAGGATGCTAAACCCCATCTTATTTTGACCTATTCTCGATATCGAGATCAGTTGAAAGTTCACAGTCAGACCGTTTTTTTTGATACCGAGAAAGACTTGATAGAGTCTTTTGGAAATGCGCCTCCTCGTGTCAAATCGAGTCCTGAAAATCTCGCCTATTTGATTTATACATCTGGATCTACAGGAAAACCCAAAGGGATCATGATCCCCCATAAGAGTGTGGCCTTGGCGGCAGTGGCAAGGAAGAACGTCTATCCAAAAAAGATGAGGGGACTCGTTACGGGATCGATCAGTTTTGATGCGAGCCTCATCACCATTTTTCCCACACTCATCGAGGGAGGAATTGTATGTCTTGCAGGATCTTCCTTAGTTGATCCTGACGCAACTATCCGTTTCATTCAGGAAAAATCGATCGATTTTCTCATGTGTGTCCCTTCCTTATATTCAATGCTTTTAGAAAAAAAAAAGGAGATGCCTTCTTTGAAAGCGGTGAGTCTTGGAGGCGAGTCTCTTCCTCGCCATATCCCAGCTCTTCATCGACAATTTGCTCCAAATGCAATTCTTTTCAACGAATACGGCCCTTCTGAATGGGCTATGGGAACTACCATTGCCAAAATCGTCGATCCAGCGACTTCAACAATCAAAGAGATCACCATTGGGTCTCCTCACTCCGGAGCTGAAATCTATCTCCTCGACGACAAGTTCCAAATGGTACCAAAAGGAGAGAAAGGAGAGATCTTTATTTCTGGCGACGGGCTCGCTTTAGGGTATTTGAACCAGCCCGATTTAACAAAAGAGAGATTTTTCTCGCTTCCTCTTCAAGGAAAATCAATCAGAATCTACAGAACCGGAGATTATGCGCGCTTCTTGCCAGAAGGAGAGCTTGAATATTTAGGACGAATTGATACCCAAGTCAAAATCCGAGGATTCCGGATTGAACTTGGCGAGATCGAAGAGAGTCTGAAGCAGTATGATTCAATTCATGAGGTTGCGGTCCTTATCAAAGAAAAGCAGTTAATCGCCTACTATACGGGAGATCGAGAAATTGAAACGGGGAAATTGAAAGAGTTCCTTTCTCTTCGGTTCCCCTCTGCAGGTGTTCCTTCTCGTTTTGTTTATTTGGAGAGGTTCTCGAGGACGCCAAATGGCAAAATAAACAGGTCTATTCTTCCCACTCTATTCCTCCCTTCCTCTTCAGAGTCTGATCTTCCTCAAGGAGAGACGGAAACTTCGATCGCCCTCATTTGGAATAAGATCCTAGAAAAGCATGTCGGAGTGAATGAAAATTTCTTTGAGGCAGGAGGCGATTCAATGAGTTTAGTTGTTTTACAAACGGCATTGTCTGTCCAACTGCAAATCAATATTTCGATGATCGATCTATTACAATATCCCACGATCCGAAGGTTTGCAGCGCATCTCGATAACCCAGAAAAAATGGCATTGCCTCAGGACAAGAGGAAAACAGTTTCTCTATTTAGAGCGAGGCTCAAGAAATGACCGAAGAAGAAATAGCAAGTTCGATAGCAATTATCGGCATGTCGGGAAGATTTCCACTTGCAAATAATGTAGAGGAGTTTTGGGAAAATCTCTGTGAGGGAAAGGAAGCAATTTCTGTTTTTTCTAAAGAGAGTTTGAAAGAAGCGGGAATTTCAGAGGAGCTCATCGAAAATCCCCATTACGTTCGAGCAAGAGGCATTCTTGCGGACGTCGAATGGTTTGATGCCGATTTTTTCTCTATGAACGCAAAAGAGGCCAAATACACGGATCCCCAACATCGCCTTTTTTTGGAATGCTCGTGGGAAGCTCTTGAAAATGCTGGGTATTGCCCAGACCAATGCCCTGGTTCTGTCGGTGTTTTTGGCGGATGCGGGATGAGTTCTTATCTCCTCAACCAACTTCATCCCCATTTAGACTCGAATACAATCGATCGTTATCTAGTGCAGATCGGCAATGATAAAGATTTTCTTACTACTCGAGTCTCTTACAAGCTTAACTTAAAAGGACCTAGCCTAGCGATTCAAACTGCCTGCTCTACTTCTCTTGTCGCTGTTTGCACCGCATCCAATCATCTCCTTACCTATCAATGCGATATGGCGCTTGCTGGTGGTGCAAGCATCTATTTGCCGCAAAAGAGTGGCTATCCTTATTCCGAAGGGATGATTCTATCGCCCGATGGGAAATGTCGGCCTTTCGATGAAGAAGCGCAAGGGACTGTCATGTCGAATGGAGTCGGAGTTGTCGTGTTAAAGAGGCTCGCCAATGCGATTGAAGACAAGGACCATATCTATGCCGTCATTCGTGGATTCGGACTCAATAACGATGGGAGTAGAAAAGTCGGGTTTGCAGCTCCGAGTGTAGAAGGGCAAGCTGAGGCGATTGCATCTGCCTTTTCGATGGCAGGGATCGATCCGAAAACAATCGGTTTTGTCGAGGCTCATGGAACAGGAACCGTCCTGGGCGATCCTATCGAGATAAAAGGGCTTGTCCAAGTTTTTGGAAAGGGAGATGGAAAAAATCCTATCGCTATCGGTTCAGTAAAAAGCAATATTGGACATACTGTGGAATCTGCTGGTGTGATCGGTCTGATCAAAACAGCTCTTTCATTATATCATCGAAAAATCCCACCGACGATCCATTTCCAAAAAGCAAATCCCTATATCGATTTTGAAAATACTCCATTCTACGTGAACACTGAAATCAAAGAATGGGGAAAGCAAGGCTTCCCAAGAAGAGCTTGTGTGAGTTCTTTTGGTGTGGGAGGAACAAATGCTCATGCCATCGTAGAAGAGTGGCAAAACGTCTCCTCTCCAGAAGAAGATAAGGAATATTTTCTCGCTTTTTCCGCTAAATCTTTGGATGCTTTGAGAAAAATGAGAGAAAACTTGGCTCGATATTTGCAAAAACATCCGGAAATTTCTCTTGCCGATGCAGCTTACACCTTGCAGGTAGGGAGAAAAAAGTTTGAGCACCGAAGGGTATTAAAATATAAAAACCGCGAAGAGGCTATCGACTCTCTCTCGAGTTTTGATTTTCATTCCTCAGAACAACCTCTGATTGTACAAGGTCGTAGAGTTCCTCTTCCTTGCTATCCATTCGAAAAAAAGAGGCATTGGGTGGAGACGCCACAAAGACAAGAGAAGATTGCTCAACTCGATGTGGACTCAATTATTGAAAATACCCTTGTAGATATTTGGAAAGAGTGTCTAGGAAGTGACTCGATTGGGATTAATGACGACTTTTCCGAGGCGGGGGGTGATTCTCTTGCTAGTGTTCAAGTGGCTGCCCTTATTCAAAAAAAGCTCGGGATTCGGGTCGCAGCAACTCGGGTGCTTCTTGAATACCGAACGATAGCGAAACTTTCAAAATTTTTATTTCTTCAAATGCCTTTCACTTCTTCAGTGATTCAATTGAAAAAGGGAGAAGGAACCCCTCTTTTTGTGATCCATCCAATTGAAGGAAATCTTTTTTCCTACTTATCCTTTGTTAACTCTTTCTCTTCTCCAAATCCCATCTATGGCCTAGTAGCAGAGAAAGAGTTTGAAACAATCGAGGAGACTGCCTCTTTTTATCTCGAAGAGATCAAAAAGAAACAAGGAAAAGGTCCCTATACACTTTTTGGCTACTCATTCGGAGGCCTTATTGCTTACGAAATGGCGAGAATACTTGTTGCAAGCGGAGAAAAAACAGTCCTTGCTATGGCTGATATTGTAAGACCCGATTCGATCTATCTTCCGATCTCTAGCACGGAGGCTCTTCTTCTTCATCTCCTTGAACTTATAAATGGAAAGCCTCTCAAAGAAAAAGAGCCATCAGACTCGAGGTTGATCAAGAGTTTCCATTTCGAAAATCTACCACTTGAAGAGCAAGAATTGCTCCTCAAACGAATCAAACATCACTTAAAAATTCTCGCTCAGTATCGGCCCAAGCCTTATGAGGGAACCATTCTTTATTTTGAGGCTATGGATCGTTTTTTCAAACAAAAAGATCTTTCTTGGGGATCAACGTGGAAAAGCCTTGTGTCGGGAGAGGTTGCAATCCATGAAATTCCTGGCAACCACATTACAATGATGTCACCTCCACAAGTAGAAGCGATTGCTCATCAATTGGCCGAAGAGACCATTTGATCCCAAATCGTACCCTATCAGCAGATTCAGAAGAGGCGCTCTGCAAAATGGAAGGAGTCTATTTCCGGGAAACGATCGCTTTCCATTGATCGGCGAAGACACTGAGGTCTTCTTCTGTATGGGAGGCGGAAATCTGTACTCGAATTTCATCGCGCCCCTTCGAAACGACGGGATAATTGATATTGGTTACCAAAATCCCCCCTTCGAAAAGCCCCTCTTTGAAAGCGGCCGTTTTACCAGGATCTCCGAGCAGGATCGGCTGAATCGGATGGGTCGAGTGCGCTGCGAAAACGCAGCCTGTCTTTTGCATCTCCTTTTGAAAATGCTCTCGATTCTGTGTGAGTCTTTTAAGCAGCTTGTCCCCTTCGCTTGTCTGCATGAGCTCTACGGAAGCCAGAGCTGCTCCTGCGGTTCCTGGGGAAATGGAATTCGAATAGATGTAGGTGGCAGCAGACTCGCGCAAATAATCGATGATCACTTGATCCGCCACGACATAGCCCCCATCGGCGCCAAACGCTTTTCCCAATGTGCCGATCAGGATATCCGCCTTTGTATGAAAGGCCTCCTCCACGCCGCGGCCTTGTTTGCCAAATGCCCCAATGCCATGCGCATCGTCAACGTACAGCCAAATGCCATCTGCAAAGTGCTCTTCGTGCGCATCCATCACCTGGCGCATTTTTTTTAAATCTTGAGCTTCTCCGAGCATCGAGAAGATGCCGTCGGTGACGATAATCACGCGTTGGAAAGCGCCTCTTTTTTCTGTAAGTATCCGGTCTAGGTCATTTAGATCTAGATGATTGAAAATGGCCCGTTGTTCTTTTGGCAAATTAGCGACTCGGATGCCGTCGATGATGCTTCTGTGGTTCAGCGCATCGGAGATGACAAGGGTATTGCCGCCCACGGCGGAATCGGCCGCCTGTCCTTTGATGAAGCAGAATAACACGGAGACATTGGCCGCAAAGGCGCTCGAAAAAACAATGGCGTCATCCCGTCCATGAAAAGAGGCAATGGCCTTCTCTAAATCTCGATGCACCTTGAGAGTGCCAGAGATGAAGCGGACAGCGCCTGGGCCTGTGCCGAATTCTTCCGAAGCGGCCTGCTCTGCGGTTTTAAGGCGAGGATGAAAACGAAGTCCAAGATAATCATTCGAATTGAAGACGCGGTAAGGTTTTCCTCCGATCAGCGCTTGGGGGGAGTGGCTTTTGGTAAAGCCCTCGATCACTTTTTCAAAACGTTTCGATGTCTTTGCCTGTCCGATGCGGGCAAGTTCTTTATGAAGGACGTCGACGAAGTGCTTTTTGCTCATGGAGGATTTTTCTCGATTTTTCTCTTGATTTGTTCATACATGATTTCAGTGAGACTTCTTAAGTTATAAGAAGGAGACCAGCCCCAATCTTTTCTGGCCTGGGAATCGTCGATGGTGCGGGGCCAAGAGTCGGCAATCTTCTGGCGGCTATCTGGCTGATATTCACATCTAAAATGGGGATTCAGCCTCTGGATCTCTTTGACGAGATCCTCTGGAGCAAATGGAAGCCCAGAGAAGTTATAACCCATGCGGATCGAGATTTTTTCTTTGGGGGCTTCCATAAGATCGAGCGTGCCTTGAATGGCATCGTCCATATACATCATGGGAAGCACCGAACCCCGATCGATATAAGAGATATAATGATTGTGCTTGATGGCTGCATAAAACATATGGATGGCATATTCGGTTGTCCCATCTCCAGGAGGCGCCTTATAGCCGAGAAGGCCAGGAAAGCGCAAACTACGTACATCTACCCCAAACTTTGTAAAAAAGTACTGGCATAAGAGCTCGCCGGTGACTTTATTGACCCCATACATGGTCGTCGGCTCTAGCAAAGTATGCTGAGGGACCTCTTCCTTAGGAGTTGTCGGACCAAATGCTGCAATGGAACTGGGCCAAAAAACTTTAAGCTGGTGCTGGGCAGCCACATGGAGCACATTGCGCAGCCCGTCTACATTCACATCCCAAGCCAAGTCTGGATCTTTTTCTCCTTGCGCTGAGAGAAGCGCTGCGAGATGATACACTTCCGTAATCTGATATTTTTTAACGATTGCTTCGAGGGTATCGCGGCTCCGAACGTCGCCTAGCTCTACAATGCCCTGAAACGAGGGAGGCGCTTGATGTCTTTCAAAGCCGATTACATTCTCCTTGCCTACCTTTTTCTGTAGGGCAAGGACAAGATCCGTGCCGACCAGTCCCGATGCGCCAGTGACTAAGATGACTTTTTTCACGAAAGAAGAATGCCAGATTTGGCGATTTCTTATCAAACCATCACTTTCGACTCCTTGGAGTCGAAAAG
>JABDHH010000012.1 GCA_013285585.1 Chlamydiota bacterium | reverse complement strand
GATGCATATTGAGCCACTTTGGCAATGCGCTATTATCTATCGTGAGAAGGGCAATGTTTTATTGGGCTATCTTCTCACAAAACATGCTTTATCTCTTCCTAGGCCGAAAGAAGCTCTGTTTGTTGAACGCATGGTGTATGATTATGCTCTGCTGATAGAATTTGCTAATTGTGCACTGCTATTAGGGAAATTCCAGGAAGGATTTGATTCTTGTAAGGAATTACTTGCAAATCTCAATTTACCGCTTGAATATAGGTCTCAAGTACAGTCTAACTATGACTTGGCTAAAAGAATGCTTGAAGCCGCGCAGTGAAAAAGGATCCGGAATAGAGTCCGGGTCCATTTTTTATTCGGAGGTGGCGAGATGCATTCAGAACTTTTGATTGGGAAAAAATAGCAGAGAGTGCAAAAACTTTAGCTTTCAGGAAATATCCAACGTGAAATCAAAGCCGGTGAAATTCCAGATCGTTGACCCCAAAGGCTATTTTCTGGAAGCAATTTCGGGTCAACGCAGGGTTCTTCAAATCCGGTCATTACCATACCTTGTGTAAGCAAGATATTAAAATATTCTCGAATAGGTCTATGAAAAACGAGCTGTTCAATTGGTTGTCCAGGCTTTGATCGCATTTTGGAAGTTTTTAGATGAATGTAGTCTTTCAGAGTAATACATCCTGTGGGTTTAAATAAAACAGATGGTGAGTTAAAGCAAGGGTGGGGAATGGAGAAAATAAAAGATCCCCGTGGTTTCATAAGCAATCGTAAGGATTCAAAAAGAGGATGAACGTTTGACATGTCATGCAAAACCATTGAGCAGACAATGCGATCAAATGACTGAGTTTGGGCTAATTGAGAGAGCTGAACTTCATTTGTTAGGTCCATTTCTTGATAATTAACATCTGAACTTCTTTTTCGTGCTTGTTTAATTAACGTAGAACTAAAGTCAACCCCAAAAACTTTCGATCCTTTTTTTGCTATACGGCGAGCTAAAGCTCCATTTCCACAACCCGCATCTAGGACAATTTCGCTGCCCTGTAAGTCTAATAAATTTTCAATAGCAGGAAATACAAAGGCTAGGTGAAAATAATCTCCATCTTCAACACTAGCATCCCACCAAGAACCAAGATTTTCCCAGATTTGATGACATTCTGTATTGATATTTTCTTGTTTCATGGGCTCTTTTAGAGCTTTTAATTGATGAATATACTGTCATGAATTGATACAGGAATCTCTCAGCAATTTCATAAAGGTCAATCCTTTTTTCCTGGCAAAATCAACATTGCGTTCCGGAATATTTTCCGTGTTTTCATAGTATTTTACTGCTTTGTCAATACTGGATTCCCGTAAAAGATGCAGCATCGGATAAATGGATCGGTTAGTATAATCTGCCGCATCATTTTTTACTGAACTGGCAAACCGATACATTGGATGAAAACTTGCCAATTGATAAACCCCTTCATATCCGTTTTCTTTTAATAAATGCTCAGCAATGGCTGTCATACCCAGGTAATCATCGAATTGTTGGAAAGTGTTGGGAAAGATTAGAAAACTGGTTTCAATATGGAGTTCTTTATCCAACCGGGCCATTTCCTTTAAAAGAGCGTCCATGCATACAGTTGTATCAGGACTGGGCTCAACCTGGTAATGAACATGGTGTTGTTGCAATGTCCTAGCAGCAAAAGGACAGAAGTTACAGCCTATGACTATCTTGCGGATCCAGGTTATCGTTTGATCGATTATTTGCTGAGATGAAGACATTTTGTGCCTGATTATTGATTGGATCGTATCTTTTGTCACTAAAAACAAAAGGCTTCAGTCGTGAAACTGAAGCCTTATTGATTGGAGGTGGAGAGATGCATTCAGAACTTTTGACTGGATGGTCTTTTTACTTTGATGAAGCCCAGCTTTTTAAATAAGTTCCATTTTGTGCTTTTTCTTCCTGTAGTTTTTTGTTCTTTTGTTTAACGGAGTTCGAGAGATCACGACGATATTCATTAAATTTATCGCGTACAATAGCATTTTTGTTGCCTATAATCTGTAGGCAATACAAGGCTCCATTGGAAAACTGATTTATACCCATTGAAAGGGTGGCTTCATTAGATAAAATTTGATGAAAAAACATAGGCGATACGCTTGCCTTACTTTCAAAATAGGGGATAACGACAAAAGGTAAAAAGGTGCTTTTTGATAAATGTTGGCATTGAACAATCCCTTCATTTTGAATATCACAAATAAAATAGAGAGCGCTGCACCCAGATTCAATGGCCTGGTTTAAAAATTCTTCGTCATTGATGTCATACTCTATCGTCTCTATATTAAAAGACTGGAACAGTTCCATGGCTTTTTCAAATTCTACTCCCAAGTTCTTTTGCTTTGAACCTACAATAGCCACTCGAGGTTTCGGTGTATGTTCTTTGTAGGGAATATTTCTTAATTTACTGATCTTTTGCATGACTTGGTGATCGCCAATATAGGCAATTTGTGCGGCAGCGAGGGCGGCTGATTTTGATTGATTGATACCCAAAACGCCGGTGGGAATTCCTGGAGGCATTTGGATCATAGAAAGTAATGAATCAAGACCATCTAAATAGCTCGTTTTAACCGGTAAGGCAATCACAGGGACGGGGGTTTCCGATGCTGTCATCCCAGGGAGATGTGCTGATCCACCTGCTGAGCCAATACACACCGAAAAACCCTCTTGTGCTAAAGATTGTGCCTTAGCCATCATTTCATGTGGTGTTCTATGAGCGGATAAAATTCTGAGCTCATAATCGATATCAAGCTGATCTAACATAACAAATACTTCTTGAATCCTAGGCAAATCTGAATCACTCCCGACACGGACCTCTATCTTAGGTGCTGAATATAAATGATTGCAAAAAGGAAGAAGCACAAGCAAGTATCTGAGCATAGTCATTGGCGCAACTTTCAGGTTGAAATGGTTCCCTTGTAGACTATCTTAAGAAGTAAAATTATTCAATTTTATAGCTATGCTAGGGTGGAAATTAAAAGTGTTAGGGACTGTTATTGTTTAACAGTCCCTTAGGTGGTCCCATAGACAAGCAAGGAGCGTGTAGGTTCAGTGATCCCCTAGTGCCTAACACTTTTAATTACACCCGCTATGCTATCTTCAAACTTTTGAGATTATGCATTGAGGTAGCATGTCTTCATCTGATAAATATGTGCTTAAGTTAACGCAAAGTTCAAGATTGTAAAAAATCAGCTCGCTTTCAAACAACTAACAAGGAATTTTTTTGTGAATAAAATAATACCTGATAATTGCGCGAATAAAGTTGGAAAAGCCGTAGTTTTCATTGGAATTCTTATCGCCAGTATTGGTATGGCCAGTATTATTCCAACACTCCAAACGCCTAGAGCTAAAGTTTTAGGCATATTAGGTGGTGGCCAACTTGGACGCATGATAGCTTTATCAGCTGCGAATTTAGGTGTGAAAGTAATGGTGTTAGATCCATCCGACCGCCCTCCTGCTGCAGTGGCAGCACAGGCAGTGAAGGGACATTTTCGAGATGCTGATAATGTGCAAGATTTTACATCTAAGGTAGATGTATTAACCGTTGAGATTGAACATGTGAATGCAGAAATCCTGATAATATTAGAAGAAGAAGGTGCTGCAGATATACAGCCGTCAGCAAAAACTATTGCTATCATTCAGGATAAGTTTGCACAAAAGGAATATTTCAAGGAATGTGGGGTGCCTTTGGGAGAGTTTTGCGATATGCCAGATGAGATCGCTTTGCTTCATGCTGCTAACGAATATGGTTATCCATTCATGTTAAAAAGTAAATGTCTAGCTTATGATGGGAGAGGCAATTATGTTCTGCATAGTAAAGAAGATCATAGTATTGCGGTAGAGCAATTAGGCGGTTATGCACATGGTTTGTATGCAGAAAAATGGCAGCCGTTTGAGAAAGAGTTAGCAGTAATGGTAGTAAAGTCTAGGGCAGGGGAAGTACAACTCTATCCGGTAACACAAACTGTGCAACGCGATAGTATTTGTCACGTTACGGAAACTCCGGCGCTCATTTCTGAATCAGTGCGCATAGCAGCAGAACTTTTAGCAAAACAAGTAGTGAATGCCATGCAAGGTGCCGGTGTGTTTGGCGTAGAGATGTTTTTACTTGCTAATGGTGAAGTTTTATTAAATGAGGTAGCTCCGCGTGTACATAATAGTGGACATTATACGATTGACGGTTGCGTAACTTCACAATTTGAGAATCATGTCCGTGCAACTTTGGATCTACCGCTGGGCGATACTAGCCTAAAAGTTAACCACGTAATTATGTTAAATATTTTAGGTGAGGCAGATGGTAAGAAGGGTGAACAATTGGCCGAGGAATTGATCGATCGTGCCTTAGCAACACCTGGTTGTAGTGTCCATTGGTATGATAAGAGTGGTGTGACCAAGGGACGTAAGATTGGACATATCAACATAGTTGGCAAATCGATGGAGGAAGCTAGAGATCGATTGCTAGCCTTAGATCCAAAGGCATTGGAGCGTTTGGGTTCTTAAGACGAAAACCTCATTTGCTAGGCAGTAAATGAGGCTTTTCCCTATCTAACAGCTCAGTTCTTCATAACAAGTGACTGAACTGTTTAAAAAGATGGAGAGATCGTCCATCCATTAATCAACAACTAAAGAGTCTCTTGTAAAATGGACTGTCTCTACTCTTTTATCTCGTTTATGCGCCAAAGTACTTATCACATTGATACCAATAAATGTTGCTTATGTTGGTTTATTATTCCGTTTAGTTCATTAGCTAGATATAGCTTCAGATGCGATTTCTTTTATTACCTAGCAATTGAAGGCCTGTTTTTCCTAGATCTATATCCTTAACCTGTTAATATACAAAAAGATAGGTTTATTCCGTTATATTAAATAGGTTTTGATATTTAATTATTGATAAGTTGTATAAATTTTGTTATAATTAACATAAATATTAAATAAATCAGTATAAAAATTATGTCATCAAGTTCATCTGTGTCTAGTTCCATCTCTTCAACGATATCTACGATGCAACCCTTTGAGATCCCTAAAGATGACGATATTGAAGGAGTGCAGAAATTTTTAAAGGAGAGTACAGAAAGAATCGATGGGGCGGACCTTCGAGATGCCGATATCATATTCTGCGGCGATATTCATACAGAAGATGACTGGCAAAACAATTGGCGAGGATGGGTTATTGATCATTTTGGGGGACCTAGTCCCATTATTCTTGTCGAGGGTGCTGCATTTGGTAAACGTGTTTCGCAACGTGTGTGTCGTTTTGTTTCCCAAAAACAATTGCGTTGGATTTTTGGTTGGGACGATATGGCTATATCTGATTCTGCTATGAAAGCGATAAGTGACAAACAAAAATTGTGTGAAAAATATAACACAATCGGACCTACTGAAAAATGGTCGAATGATGATCTTTTTATGTGGTTAGCTTTGCAAAATAAGAGAGATTTGCAAGATCAGCTGCGTACAGAATCGATGATCAAGTGTGCGCGTGGTTTTTTAGGCAATAAAAAGAAAGTGATTGTAATTGCTGGATCAGATCATATTTATGATGATAAAAATAAATACAATGTCCTTGATTATTTTAAGGGGCTTAAAGTTGCTGTAGTTTGTCCTAAATCGCTGTCTTCTGATTCAGAAAAAGAATCTTATACATATGCTAAAAAATTGCTAGAGAGCGATTCACCAACTAATTCCTGTTCCCATTCACAATCTACGTCAAGTCTGAGTTCATCAAGCGCATCCACCACAACGTAGTTGTTCAATTTTCTTTAAAAAGCATCTTCTAACGAAGATGCCCTGTCTTTTTGGAGGTGGAGAAACGCATTCAGAACTTTTGATCTAAACACATCCGAAAATTGTTCAAGAATGAGCTTTTGATCGAGATCGGCGAGTTATTCTCGATTTCCTTTTTTTTGAGGGTCTATTGAGTTTAGCAGCTGGAGCAGGAGCCCCTCTTAGCAATCCCTCAGTATGTAAGTCTTCATCAACATCAGGCCAATGGATTCCATAACCACCTCCGCAAATTTCCCAATTAGCTCTTTGTTTTGGAGTGGCTTTTAATAGTCTTGGATACCAACTTAAGGGCACGGATATAGATCTGCCATCCATTAAATCAATAACTAATGAATCTCTAGTAAAGTGAACAGCCTCTACTCTCTCATCTCTTTTATGCATCAAAGTACTCGTTCCATTGATCCAATAACTGTTGTTGATATTGGCTTACCATTTTATGTAGTTCATTCAGCTCTTTTTTCGCAAATCCTTGGTTGTCTGCTAAGATTATCTTTCTCAACCAAAATTTTGCTGAATATTCATCTCTGTCGAC
This sequence comes from Chlamydiota bacterium, assembly GCA_013285585.1. GTDB lineage: Bacteria > Chlamydiota > Chlamydiia > Chlamydiales > SM23-39 > CAIPFQ01. The sequence goes on along the minus strand of JABDHH010000012.1, from coordinate 24,895 downwards.
ATGAACATGAGGAGGTTCGTTCGGCTCATGGCTAAAGAAATAGAACCGATATGGACCAATTCGCAAAACAGTCGGCACGCAATCTTCTCGCAAAGACGGCTTGGAATATAGCACTCTGTGAATAAAGAGACCAGGGGAGGATCCTGGTTCCGGAGTCCCCCGGCTAAAAGTAGCTTGAACGACCGCTTAAAGAGAAGGCTAGAAGAATTTCCCAGCTAAGGACTCCTGAATTGCATACAGTCCACTAACTGATACTCTCTTTGTAAACAGTGATATTGGGTTTTGCTATTCACAACCTGCGTATTAGAAATTAAAATTTGCAACGCTATGAAAAAGGCCCGGAAAACCGGGCCTATTTTTTATTTGGAGGTGGAGAGACGCATTCAGAACGTTTCAGTGAGAGAAAATTCACGATTCTGTTCTTCGATTAACTTCTCGTGATTTTCTAGCGCATGTTTAACATGCTTATCAAAATCTGACTCGAACAGACGATCTTGTACGATTCGATACTTTTCAAACTCGCTCTCAGCGAAAGCCTTTGCTACTGCTTTGCTTACCTTTCCTGGATTATTAAGAATGTCTCTTTCGTTGAACTGAAGGAAAGCATTTAACTTCTCAGCCCAGTCTTTCATGGTCATGGGAATATTGCGCGAAGCTCTGTCCTCAGCGTAGTCAAGATACATCGTTACAAAGCGGTCAAGCGATTTCAATTCCATCTCAGTGAGGTAGTTCTTTGCAATGATGACGTCTGGTTTGAGGATTTTTCCGTCTGGGGCGTTTTTCCACGTGGTCAGCCCCATTTTCTCCTTTTTGCTATCTGCCCGTTCAACGATCAATTCAGCAGCGGTATGACCATGGATAGCAAAGTGAAGTTTATTTTGAACCTCGGCAAAAAAAGTTTGTGTAATTTCAGCCTTGGAATCGTAGTCCATTCCGGTGGCATAGATATCCGTGATCTTTTGGTAGAATCTTCGCTCGCTAGCTCGGATTTCTCGAATCTCTTCGAGGAGGCTATCGAAATAGGCCTTATTGAAAAACGACCCATTTTTTAGACGTTCTTTATCAAGAACGTAGCCACGCATAGCGAAGTCTCTTAAAATACTGACAGCCCATTGTCTAAATTGAATAGCCCTATGAGAATTAATCCGAAACCCAACAGAAATGATGGTTTCGAGGTTGTAAAATTCAACGTTCCTAGCGACCTCACGGTCACCTTCTTTTTGAACTATCCGGAAATTCCGGATAGTTGACTCCTTGTGCAACTCTTTCTGGTTGAAAATGTTAATTAAATGTTCGTTGATAGTTTGGACTGCAACTTCGAACAAAGTCCCCATCAATTTTTGCGTTAACCAGACTGATTCTTCGCTTACCCGAACTTCAATGCTGTTTTCTCCGGCCTGTCCGGTAAAGATTAAGAATTCGGCGGTGCTATTCCGAATGTTGGCTTTTTTTTCTTCACTCATTAGGCTTCCTACGATTTGTGTCTGAAGGGTAGGGATTGTAGGTGAATTTTGGAATAAAAAGAAGGTCGAGACGGGTTTCGTCTTGTCATTTTAGAGGTGGAGAGACGCATGCAGAACATGCGACACGAGGTCGCTGGAGGGAATTGTCTCTATTATGGGACCACTCCTACTGCGGAGTGAATCTAGGGTCCTGAATAAAGCAGCGGACCCGACAATATAGCGAAATGCCTTCGGGCGTGAGATGGAGATCCGTGAGGGACTCCGCCTCCTGTCAGCTATGAGACAGGTAAGCGTTAGATAGTGAGCATGGCGAATAGATGTGAATCTGCATATAAAGACCGTCATGCGTGACAAGTGAAAATAGCTGAAACACTTGAGCCAAAATGGCGAAGATAAGCGAGTGATCTGGTTGTTCTGTCCAGTTCACGCAGTTCAAAAGCTTTCCGATCGAAAGCAGGCGCCTACCCTCACGCATATTTTCCCAGCGGAACGTGGAAACCTCATACTGCTACATCATTATTGGCCGCGAACGTTTCTTTTCTCCAGAAAAGATCGATGAGATAAAGTCATGATATGGCGAAATGCACTCCTCTTGGGATTTGGGCTGGATTCGTAGCGTCCCTTTCAGGGTTTTTGCAGAGCTATGCCGCTTGCGCAATTGCCGGGGCGCTTCTCTTCATCAGCACGGAGTTCACCTTGACGCCTGGCCAAGCAGGACTGACCGCTTCCATCATCCTCCTAGGAGCCCTTCTCGGATCGATCTCAACAGGATATTGCGCCGACCGATTCGGAAGGCGATCCGTCCTCCTCTTTTCCGCTGTTTTATTCGTGGCTTCGAACGTCCCTATTCCTTTTATCTCGAGCTTTCCTTTGCTTCTCTTTCTTCGTTTTGCGACCGGAATCGCCGCTGGGATTACCTCTTTGAGTTGTCCTCTCTATCTGGCTGAAATTGCCCCTCCGTCAAAAAGGGGTGCTTTCGTCGCCTCATTCCAGCTGGCCATTACCCTCGGCACTCTTGTCGCTTATGGCCTCAATTTAGGATTTGCCGAATCGGGCAATTGGCGATTCATGCTCTTTTTCACAGCAGTCCCCGCGGCTTTTCAAGCAATCGCTCTGTTTTTTATTCCTGAAAGCCCTAAATGGCTTTTCGGATCCGGACAGACCGAGAAAGGCGTAGTAGTTCTCCAATCCCTACATTCCGGCGATGCCTTTCCTCCACGAGAAAATGAAGAGCTGGCTGCATCGAGCTGGAAAAATCTGTTTATCCCATTGTTCCGCAAAGGGCTTTTTCTAGGCATTTCCCTCGTCGTCCTGCAACAATGGAGCGGCATAAACGCGATTATCTATTTTTCTCCAAGTATTTTTCAGGCAGCAGGTTTTGCGGATGCCAAAAGCGCCATTATGCTTACCTTCGTGCTAGGCATCGTCAACTTCATTGCCACTTTGCTGTCCTTATTTTTGATTGATCGGCTTGGGCGAAGGACTCTTCTCCTAATCAGTCAAGCAGGGACAGCTTTGAGCCTCTTGTTCTTTACCTTTACCTATGTTTTGCAGGTACATTCGTTTCTTGCTATTCTTGCGCTCATCAGTTACCTCTTTGCATACGCCATAGGACTCGGCCCGATCCCTTGGGTCTTGGTTTCAGAGATCTACCCCTTGGCTATCCGGGCTCATGCAATTGCTGTGATGACGTTCTTGAACTGGCTGAGCAACTTCTTGGTCGTCTTTACCTTTCCCCACTTTCTCGCTTCCTGGGGATCCGCATCGATCTTTGCTATTTATACCGCCATCGCGATCGGAGCGTTCTGGCTTTTCCTCCGGATTACCCCTGAAACCAAAGGAAAAAGTTTTGAAGAAATCGAAATGTCCCTCTATCGCTAACTGAGAGAGGTGGAAGAAGTATAGGTTTGCTTGACCAAAATATGGCGGCAGGCGGTTTGGAGGTGCATGAGGAGATGTTTGGCTTGCGGTCTGTCCAGTCCGAGCGATGTATGGATCTCGTTTTCAATGTGGGGGAAAAGGCGGAGGAATTGCTTTGCTAACTGAGCGGTCGCCTTGAATTTAGGATCTTCCGGAGGCAAATCCAGAATCTCATTCAAAGCGACCAGGATTTTTTTGTATTCCGTAGCAAGCAAAGCTATGCGGGTACCCTGATAGGCGTCTTTCGTCAAGACCGATACTATAGGCGCAATAAAAAACCCTTTGGCGATGCGGTAGGCCAAATAGCATCCAGCGAGCAGGGGCAGGCCAGCGTAAGAGACCAGGTCCACCGCTCCTTCTTTTGCGCAGGTCGCGAGTCCTTGTTCGGAGAGGCAGGCGCTGAAATATTTGGCGATGGGGATTCCAGCGATACAGACGCCTGCCGCTATGCTGGCGGTCTCAACGACTGTCTCAAAGACGGCATCAGCCTCTTTCTCATTTTCCACCCCGATGACTCCTTGATGGATGTAGGGAACCAATGAACGAATCGACTTTGGACAGATGCGATGGGGTAATTCTTCCGGTTTGGCTATGCAAAGGAGAGCGAAATTCAGCATCGTTTCGTTCGGCTTCCATGCTACTATTTTAGGAACGCGCCAAGCTTTCCACATGCGATAGGGCATTATCCCAAGGCCAATGGCAAGAGGAATCAGGGGAAGGGTTCCGTAGAATTTTAACAGGCTCATGCTGTTTGATCCTGGGTTGGAGGAACGGCTGTGCCGGGAACGGCCGGTGCAGGTTTTGGCTGCGCCGGATCGACTGGAAGGGGAGCTGCCGGTTTCAGATCAGGGTCGACGACCTGCTCGCAGGCATGCTTCAAAATGTTTCCGATGGATTTTGCTTTGTCTAGAGGAAGCTGCAGTTCTACATGTAAAGTGGTTTCGATCAATTCGGCATTCCGAAGGATTCGAGCGGCCGTTTTTGCCGTTTCTTCCGGTTTGGCGATTGCCTGTTTTTGAAGCTCTTGCCCTGCATTGCGGAACAGCGCTTCGATTTGCCGCTGTCTCCAGCCTAAGGATCGGTCGTGCAGCATAGCCCCCAGCCATCCTTTCCGGTGGGCATAGAGGCTGGCGCCTAGAAGAAGAGCGCTTGCGGCGAGGAGGGTTTTGCCAGAAGTGCTATACCAAAGGCTGGCTTCGTAGTCCTTGCAAGTGTCATAGGCCAGGAGAACACTTTCTGTTTGATCTGCCATGCAGAACAATACCGCTCCCCTGGTCATTCCGAGGATCCCTAATACGGTGAGGCCTGCTTGCAGAGCGATGGCTTGATCGCCGAGATGTGTTTGGTAGTGCGCGGGATGGTCGTACCCGAGGCGGATCGGATTGGTTTTTGGAATTGATTTGAAGATCTCCTCGGTACAGACGGATTGGACAGCATTCGCAGTCTTAAGTCCTGCAAGGCGCTGCACATTGTACGCAGGATCTTTCCCATTTAAAAAGGAGCAATCGGGAGGAAGCTCGTCGATGACTTTTGCGATCTCTTTGTCTTTCTTCTCGAACAGCTTCTCGATGGCTGTTTCGATCTCTTTGCCTCTTCTATTTAACGTCTTGTCGATCACTTTTCCGATCTCTTGATCTGTTCTTTCGAACGACTTCGCGAACCTTGCGAGCATCTCCATGCACCACTGGATAAACTCATGGAACACCCGACTAATTTTCTCCCAGAAGGGCGATTTAGAAACCGGCGAGCCTTTCGTTACGATGCGCGCTTGCAATTTGACTTTACCCGGGTTTTCTTGGATGGCCGTCAAGCCTAAAGAGGAAGAGACGATAGCGTTCATGGCTTTTTCCTCAGCTCATCAAATATTTGTTTAACTTGGCTCTTTTTGTAGTCTTCCCTATGGGATTTTTCATTGGCCGGCTTGAAGATTTTGATGAAGTTCTGTTCCATTTGATCGATCTTCTCCAAGCGCGCATTGCTGCTCCGCCAAGAAGAAGGGCCTGCTTTTTCCGAAAGCCAGTTCTTCAATTGCTCTCTCTCTTTTTCCATGTATTGGAGTTCCCCTCTGAAATACTTGGCTTGGGCAAGAAGTCGCATTACCTGCTCGGATTCCAGATCTTTTCTTGGGATCGACTTCAAACTTTCGAAGCCGCTTTGCAAATCGAGGTCGCCGATCCAGACCTGGACGTCATTGTGCGACCGGTGCAAAAGGTTACCGTACCAAGAAGATTGCAGAAAATCATCGGAATCGCAGGGCATGCCGTGATTTTGGAACGCCGACGGGGACAAGAGTCCGAGCAACCCGCTAGAATGTCTTGTTCTGTAGAACTTATCGTCACTGGTCAGGCACACCAGAAGGTCGTGGACAGTGAAATAATCGGGACCCTCGGAATCGCGGTACCTTAAGTCTGGATCTTTGAGAGGTGGGCGCTGGCCTTGTTTTTCTAGCAGCGCTGTTTTGAACGCTGCGAAGTCAAAAGGTTCAATGAAGATCAACTTGAACTTTTCTGTCTCAGAATCTTTTACGATCAAAATATTCTGGGTCATTTTTTGGAATTCGCCAAAAGGTTTCACCGACTTGCCTCTAAAGACCGGAGCGGACAATTGGAAATTATGGCTGAGCAGGAACCCGTCGTCAAAAATCTCTGTTACTCCAGAGAGAATGCCGCTTGCTTTCAAAAAGTGGGCTGTGGTAGGAGGAAGGCCGGTGTAAGGGTCTTGCGCCTGAGGTTCGTACATTGCTGATTTTTCTACAGATTGAGCATCGAGGGAGCGCCAAACGGAATGGCGCCAAGGGTCGTGTCCGGCCGCCTTGATTTGATCCTCTTCCTGCTGCTGCTGCTGTTCTTGCTGCTGCTCCTGCTGTTGCTCCTGCTGTTGCTCAACCTCTTGTTCCATATCGGCTGAAGTAGCGGCCTTGCGTACTTTTTCGGGAAGGTCTGCGTTCTTCACAACGGCTTCTAGTGTTGTGTTGATCTTTGCCAATGTTTCGTTTTTGAAGAATGGATCGAGACTGCCTGGAGAGAGACTCTTTTCCAATCCGAGCCTTTTGACAAGGGATTTCGCTGCAGTTGTAAAGGCTCCATCTTCTCCATCTTTTTCTTTTGTTCCTTTGGCATTGATCCAATCTGCCCCGTGTCCATAGTTTTCGAAGGGGGAAATAGAGGTGGTCTGGAAGAAAAGGCGTTCCATGAATGTAGGATCCTCCAACTCTTGGCTGATTTGATTCATGCTGCTTGCATCTAAGATTTTATCAAGGAACCATTCTTGGAGAACTCCAGTGAGCTTGTGGGTCGTTGCGACTTGGTTGTCTTCTCCTTGGCGCCGCACTTCGTTGCGGATCAGGAATCGGATGACATCTTCTATCGCAAGGGTTGCTTGGGGTCCAAGGCCGAGCAGTTCGCGGATCGCGAGAGCATCTTGTTCCAAAATGATGATTTCGATCTTCTGCCCGGAAGCGAGCTGGCGCATCCGGCCTACGGCCTGGATGAAATCGCGCATGATCATTCCTTTGCTGACCGTAACAAGGGCAACTGCATCGATCGTTTGCTTGACGTCCGTTCCGAATGTATGCTTCTGGTCGTAGATCGTGACCCGCTTTTCCGGTTGTGCATAGAGAGCGCTTTTCTTATGAGGAATGGGCGAGGATTCCCCCCTTTCCCAAATCATTTCTTGGTCGTCCTTCTCGAAATAGACAACGCCTTGGATGGATGAGCCTTCTTGTTCGAGCTGATCGAGCCAATCTTTTGCGACCGCTCTCACGTCGAATTCTTTCAGTACGCCTCCGGCGTCGATGAAAGCCTTGACCTTGGTATGTGCGTATTTCGGCTGGCCGATGAATAATTCCCTAGGAATCTGAGCTGGGGCTTGCACTTTGTGCGTGGCGACTTTATCTTTGGCCTGGGTAAAGGCGAGAGTAATGATCCGCCCGCTTGCGCCTTGATCGAATGCAGGCTGGAACGCATTGTGATAGGTGCCGCTATTCCACAAGGTTCCGGTGAATCCCTTAATGAATCCATGCGCATTGTCGAACATGAAGCCAATGCTCTGGGATGTGGCTTTGAGGTTCTGGGTAAACACTTTCACTTGAGGAAGGACATATTTTTCCAAAAGACGGAATTTTGCTTCCGAACGGTCCTGCATGCGTTCAGAAAGAAGGTCGACGATATCTGGACGGAAGAGGTGAATATCGGGACTTTCGCCGAAATATTCCTCGAATTCCATATGGGCCTTCGTCTTGTAAAGCTCATTCGGTTTGAGCTTTTTAATCGTTTCGATGTTCTCGCTCATTTCTTTCCAGGCCTTCTCTTGAAGGTCTTGAACCAGTTTCTCGAGGATGGGGCGGCGCATTCCGGGTATTTTTAGGTAGGACTGGATCGTGTAGTCGCTCCTTTCGAACGGATCGCTGAATTGAGAGCCGATATTGGGAGCATTGCTGCCGCTGAATGGATCGGCGATGATGCTCTCGTCAGTATGGAATCCGTATCTTTCCCCATAATTTTTCTGCAAAGTGAGGGGAAGGAGGACGTTGAGCTGTCCGCGGATCAGGCCGAACAGGTTGCGGATTTCTACATTTTGAATGTCCTTGATCCATTTCTCCGCTTCATGGTTCGCATCGGTGCCTTTGAAATATTTTTCCAGAAGTGTTTTTTGGTGTGCGCTACTCTTCTGATAGAAAGATCGGAGGGTCGGGAGCGGCTCCTTTGTATCCTTGCTATTTAAGAAGTCGATGATCTGTTCGGCCAAACGAGGTTTGACTTTTGTCTCGTAGGTATTCGGAGTGCAAGCATCCGCTTGGCTTGGGGAAAATTCAAAACTTGCGATTGCCTGGATCTCCGGGCTCGTTAGTAATTGGTAGATCTTCAGGGTTAAAGAGAGGTAGTCGCTCGGAAGGGATATGGCTTCTCCCTCAGGGAAGTTGAGTTCGCGCCGCGGATCGAGGATCAGGTCGGCTTCGTCGCAGAGGACATCGGCTTTTTCTTTGAAGACCTTGAAGATCTGCCGCATCACTTCGGCTTTTTCCAGCATCACCTCGGCTGTTTTCAGCATCGCCGGATTTTTGGTTTGCGATGCTTCGATCGCGATTTTCAATGCTTCGTTCGCGACTTTGATGAATTGGTTTAGGAAAGCTTTAAGGCTCCGATCCGTCGTGATGAGATATTCCTTTTTCTCGATCACGTCTTGGAGCATCTTCAGGATACTTTCCAGGTTCTCCTTGCTCAAATCGGTCTTCCTGTTAAATAGGAAGCGTTTGACTTTTTGGGCAAAGGTTTTGCCGAGGATCCTCTCGACTTCGCGGGACATGTTGCTGATCAGCGATTCCGGCATAATGGCCATCGACAGCCGTACGCCGTTGGCGCTCCAGAATCCTTTCGTAGGAAGCAAATAGGTCGTTTTTCCTGCGCCGACCATTTTTTGGAGCACGATGCTTTCCAGCGTGCGAACGTCGGATCCGACACTCAAATCGACGCCTAACTGTTGGAGGGCGGCAATCTGATCTGCGCGATAATAAAAGGAATTATGGTACTCAAACACTTTCAGGAAGCGGTATCTCGAAGAGTCGTGTGTCGAAGAGTCGAATTGCCTTCTGACCTTCGCTTCGGCAACGAATGACTGGAGCATAAGTTGCAGGGCCGGATCGTTTGGATTCAGGTTGCCAAGCTGTTCGATGTCGAGCATTCGCCCAATCACTCTTTTTCTCTGAAAGTTCTGGACGGAGAGGTCGAGATAGAGGTCGATCATCCGGTCGAGGTCGCCGATTTCTTCGGATGTTAGTTCGGGATTTTTCAATTTCATTTGCTGCAGATCGCGGGTCATGAACAGGCGGATCAGGTCGGTCATTTCGATAGGGGTCGCCCCATTCCCCTCGACGCGCGAGAGGATGCGCGCTTTTGCGACAGGGTCTTGGGGGAGTTTCGACGCGAGGCGTAAAATGGCTAATTCAGCCTGGACGAGCGATTCATGCATGTAGCGGTACGTGTGTTCGAGCTCCTCCCGATGCAGTTTGAATGCATCGATGCTTTGCAACTCGTATTCGGAGTGGTCTTTTTTCTGTAGATATTCAAGGCTGTCCTCGTAATAAAACTTGAAGGCGTTCTTTTCGATTTTGCTCTCACCATTTATTTGGAACAATTGCATAAGAGATTGTTTCAGATTTTCGTCTTGACCGCTGTTTCCGATTTTCTTGGTTACGAAGTGGAGGTCGGTTTTCAAGATAGGCGAAAGGGGGATCTCAACAAGAGGCGCTGTTTGCGGAAGCTGAGCGGGTTGGGATTGCAACATGGATTCCAACCTTATTAAGACTGTAGGGATATCGAGGGACTCGCCTTTTCCTAGAATCCGGATCGCATCTTTCGCTTTTTCGGGGTGTGTCTTTACCAGCTCGCGCACTTTATCGAGTAATATCGGAATGATGGTTTTCGATAGGGTATCGGCTTTGGAAAGGCTATTTTCTAAGAGAAAGAATTCCTCATCGAGGTTCAGTCGGAAGAGGCCAAGTTTATCGGCCGCTTTGAAATAGGCTTCTGCGGGCATGCTTTCCGATAACGGGCCATTATCTTTGGCGGGCGTGCTGTTTTGGTCGCTTTTCTTGTTTCTTTCCAATGTAATGTAGGCAAGAGTGCGCAAGGCCGTGAGTTGATAAGAGTCGCTTGTGACGGTTTTGTCTAGATCGATGATCGATTTGAGGATTTCTTTCTCTTCTTCTTTGAAAAGATTGCTTCCTTGCCCAAAATGGCGCAAGAGCCCCATTGACTCCTTGTACCGTTTTTTCGCTCCGTGGATCATGGCGAGATAAAAACTCGCCTCGGACTCTTGGCTAGAGAAGCCATTATCTCCATTGATTTTGTCGTAAACGTAATAGGGGACTTTCGCGCCCAATGTCTTTTCATTTCGCTCGAAATGGAGGCTGGATGACAAAGAGCTCCCTTTCGAAGGAGAGATCTTCTGCCCAGCGAGGAGTAATTTTTCTTCCCCTTTTTTGTTTTGGAGAATGAGGAAGTTCGGACAGTAGTCGCCGAGAGGGTTGACTTGGTTCCGTTTGAGGTAGTAGCCGCCGAACTGTTCCGATTTGAAGAGGCTGCCTTCCCTGGCAAAAGAGAGGCCATCTTGGCCGAATCTCGGAAATTCGAGCCGCTCCGGCTGATTTGTTTCAGGGTGTTTCCAGAGAAGCGTCTGCGATGGGTCTTCGAATTGGGCGGTCCAGGCAAAGGGAGGCGTGGGCGTATGGAGGTCGACAAGGTCGAACCGGTCTTGCCCGTTCGGGGCGACGCTGTGGATCTTCTTGAGCGTTTTGAGAGCTTCCGGCGAATCGAGGATGACCGACCCAGTGAGTTCGGCCCTATATGCCAGACGGCTTTTTCTGTCGAGAATCAGGATCTCGCTTGGGACATCTGACCTATACCAATGGCTGTGGCCCTCGATGAGAGGCAGGGCCGGCAATATGGAGAGATCGGTCGCTACTTTCGAAATGGCGTTCTCTTCATGTTTCGGTTTTTGATCGGGGGATTGAAGGTTCGCCAGTTGGTTCTTGATGTCTTTGAAAGTCTTTTTATTGATTTCAGCCGTTTTGGCTTGAATGATTGCAGCCAAATCCTGTCGTTTTTTCCTTGCGCTCACAAAGATGTCCGGCGGGATATATTGATACCATTGCCCTCCTCGGGCATTGAATTTGCGATGGAGAACGTAAGCGCCTCCATTCGGCACCCGGGTCAGCCGGTTCACGTTGCCGAGATGATCCGTGAACTCGAATGTGCTTCTGCTGATCGCTTTGCAACGGAATTCGCGGGATCCGTAAAGCGATGTGTAGATGGGGCTGGCGAGGCCGTCTGCCGGCATAGGGATGCCATCGATGCCAGGAGCTATAACGATTCCTTTCTGCAGATCGACCGTGATCGGCTCGTCTTTTACCCTGAAAACAAAGGGATTTTCCGGCGAGCGGATAAAGATCGCATGTTCAGGCAATTGCGGATAGGCTTCGCGGACTATGTGCTCGAAAAATTGAGCGTCTTTGGGGGCGTTTAAAATCTCAGGGGCGAAACGGATGAGCAGGCGGTTCACATTTGCATCGAGAAGGGGATCGGCTGTTTTCCCGGAAGGAGGGAAGCCATGATACAGGATCACGTGGCGTAAAAAATTTGCGACCTCATTTTCACTCAGAGCAGGTTGCGCCAGCCACTGCTCTGCCGCGAGTCCGTGCCGCCATCCTTTTGATGAGCTGGACGCCTTTTCGATCGCGCTCTTCAGCGTCGCAGGAAAAGACCGGAAGGCTTCCGGCATGGCGGCGTTGTCGTATACTGCGGGGTAAGCATGACGGGCGAACAAGCTATATTGCCGAAGGCGCGATAAGAGCCCAAGATAGTAGTCGGCCTCTTCCGTGTTCCCCATGTGGAAATTAAGAGAATATTCTCCGCTTGCAAACTCGGCAAGCTGTCTTTCCAGCACAGGCCCTCGTTTCTGCAATCTCAGCTCGTCGATCAGGAGCGGGGGATCGAAAATGAGATTGCCGAAATAGGTCTGCATGTCGGGGATGCGGAGAAGGTTCGGTCTTTGACGGAAGAAGGAGAGGGTGTTGGCGATCTGGACCGAGGGTTCGGTCCGCAAGGATGCGATCTGCTCATATTCTTGTTTGGTGAGGTATTTCTTCAGGTCTTCGACCGGCTGGACCATCACGACGTTCAAATCGTGAATATTTCTGCCAGCTTCGGTGATCCCGGGCGCGAAGCTTCTAAAGGGGAAGCCTCCGATAAATGCATCGGTGATCGGGTCACCCTGCACGTTTACGTGGGGACTTTGGATCGCCTTAACGACGGGGTCGACCACGGGGCGCTGGAGGTGGGATAATTGGTGGGCTTGCGCAACTCCATCCGGAAGATCGGGATTTTCTTGGAACACCGATGCATCGATCCCGACGACCCTCGGGTGGATGAACCAACCTTTAATGTTCACCTGCGGATGCAAGGCCATGGTCAATTCCTGGATGGGAGAAACCTCATTTGCTATGGAAACGGCTTCGAAATTCACATCATAAGAATGATCCGTCTTATGAAAATTCGTCGGTTTGAAGAAGGTTCCCCGGAAAAAATACTGCGCGTTGAAGACAATTCTGAGGGCAGCGTAAAAGGTTGCCGAAAGCACATCGGGCACGGCGCCGGTCAGCATTTCCGCGGCTTTAGTTGCCTGGAGCATTCCCGACTTGAGCGGATGCTTCTGATCGAAGAGAGGGAAATGCTTTCTCAAGTAGTACTCGAGCTGAGATTCGTGTCTAATCGAAAAGACTTCATGGATTGGTTGTAGGCGGCCTTTCCCTCCAGAGATGATTAAACGGGGGGTGGATAACAGATCGCCGGTTACGAAGCCCATATACTGCCGTTTCAAAGGCGCCATATTCGTCATGAAAAGAGTGTCGGAGTGGGAACCTAAAAGAGTATCCTGCTCACGGGTGCAGTAGGCGCGGAGCGCCTCCAGTCTTGCGTCGAGTTTAGGATCGTTGAACCGGAAAAAAACGCCTCGGTTGAAAAGATAGGGATAAATCTCTCTTAATGGAAGGCGTTCCCTGTTCAGATCCAAGCGGTGCCGTTGTTGCATATTGAGGAGGGGATTGTTGGGGAAGGGATTGATGGGGTCATAGGAGGCCGGGAGATGGGACAGCAGCCGGTCGGCAAGCACCATCGTCTCCATCATGAGAAGGATCGATTCCCCATCGGGAAGGCGCGGTACGCTTGCATCGAAATAACTTTTAAAATAAAAGTTGCTGATTTTTTCCAGAGAGAGAAAGATTTTTTCTCCCTTCTCCCTGCAACTAAGGAATTTTTTCCAGAATTCCTCATTCAATGTGGTTGCATGAGAGAGGAAGATTTTTTTTGCCTCGTCCTTGTCACTCAGGAATTTTTCCCAGAATGCATCGTTCAATGTGGCTGCATGAGAGCGAAAAATTGTTTCTACCTCGTCCCTGTCTTTCAGGAGCTTTTCCCAAAATGCATCGTTCAATGTGGCTGCATTGAAGTACTCGAAGAAGAGTTTCGCCGACTGGACGATCCCGTCGTAATTTTCGTTTTTGTATTGAGCGTCGAGGCTGTTTGCGAACTGGAACATCACATCCAAATTCCCTGGCGCCGGTTTCCAGTTCTTGAAATCTTTTCCGATGATTTCCATTTTCCCGGAAGGCCTTGGCGCATCGCTGACCGAGGGCTGCATTTCAGGCAGGGCCACTTCTTTAGCGAACATGCCGAAGAGAGGGGATGTTCCTACAGGCTCGATTTTAGAGATGAGAGAACGGTGGAGCGCTCGCTCTCTTTCGCCGAGGCGGATTTTCACTTCATCGAGGATCGAACGGGCGTAGAGGAATCTTGCGTTTGAAGCGATCGGTTCCTCGCTGAGTTGCCGGTTTAGGGCAGTCAGGCCCAATCGGCAGAGATTCAAAAGGATTTCGTTTTCGGCATCAGTTTCTTTATGTTCGCGGCTCAAGTGGACCAGAGTTGCGAGCTTGAGGTCGAAAAAAAGATCCTGTTTTCCGTCGCCGATCAAAAGCGCTTCCCAAATTCCCGAAGGATTGGTTCTCTTTACTCCCAAAAACGGCACCGTGGTATTTGTGGGGTTTCCGAATTGGCCCGACAGAAATTCGGCGATTGGAAGACGAAAGGGATTGTTCACCTGTGTAGTGAAGAGTCCCGGATTGGAATTTTGATTCAACCACTGTGAGATAAGGACCGGATCCTTCATCCCCAAATACGCTGCGATGGACTTCAAAACATCTTGATATCGGTTGCTGGCTATATGGGAGAAGGAGTCTCCGACTCGCCAGGATTGGCAGCCCATGAAGTTCAGGAATTGCTCTAGAAACGGCTCAGGAAATGCGCAAAGAGTCTCTGTTTCCGACCATTTCTTTTTGAAGATCTCTCCGAGCGTTTTGAGCTTGTCTGAATTTGCTACTGAGGAGGAATAGGCGAGGAGCGATTCGATGAAGTCCTCCTTTAGCAATTGATCCCGTTTGATTTTCTGGAATTCCAGATAGGCGGGGAAAGGAGCCTTGCCTTCAGGCATGCTCTGATAAAGCCGGATGTTATAGCGGTTTCCGGATTTTTCGATCCGGAAAAGGAGATAATTGCTAATGATCAGCGGATTGCCTTGAAATAACTCTTGGTCATTGAGTTGCATCAGTTTTTCCAATGACCCATGATCGGTGAACGATTGGAAAGCATCCAAGAGTCTTGATAAAGACGCGTCATTTGTCTGCAAAGGGATGAAAACCGAAGAGCGTTGGTTCGCATCTAATTCAGCGAGCCGTTTCCCCAACTCTAGAGAGAAATGCTTTGCCGCAGGTTTGAGGATCTCGTCATATTCCGTTTCGCCTTTTACGAATCGCTGGAATGGGTAACTGTTCAGTTGTTTTCTTAGCGGCTCGAGGAACTGTTCGAAAACCTCGATATCTGCGGCCGCTGTGGCAAGGTCTTTGTCGTTGGATCGTTCGGCCAGAGGCTTGATAGAAGAGGTGAACTCTTGCAAGGTAGGCATCTCGATCATCGCGTTTTTGCCGAGCTCGTTAGGGATGAGAGAGGCGAAGACTTTTTCGGTCATCGGAAAAGCGCCGCTTGTCATCGAAAGGAGAGCCTCTGAGCTTTTGTGGTTCGCATTGGGCAATTGGAGTGCCGCGGCGTCAGAATGGAATTGCTCAATGAGCTTGTCTGATGCCTTCAATTGGCTTTCGATGTTTTTAGACCATTCCAGAACAGCGCCTTGCCCTTGGGTTGGTTTCGAAGGACAATCGCCAAGCAAGTACCTCTGCTCTCGGAGAGCGCGGATTGCATGATCGACGGCGCCTTGCCTTTGGCTGCCCGGCGAGTTGAGAAGATCTTCCAAAAAGGCTAGGTTCGTGTCGATCTGGGCGAGTCCTTCGCGTCCTTGTTCGGAGAGAAAGATAAATTCTTCCGCATCCGATAGAGGAGTAGGCTTGGGAGGCTCGAAAGCCTGATTGATATCTGTAAACAGTCCGGCAAATGCAGAAAACGCCGCTCTGGCCAAGCCTATTTTTTGCGGTTTCCCAATCGTTAGCTTAGGATCAGGATCAGGAAAGCGTTGTTTGAAAGTGTTGCAATAATCGGTCCCTTTTTTACGAAAAACATCCAGAGAAGGCACCGTCGTTCCAAATAAATTGACGGCGTCCTGAAGGAGGATCGGATGCGTGACATTATACACAGAAGAGGAGAGAGAGCGGAGCGGAGTCATCGGTTCGCCTCCTTCAACACACCCTTGGCTGCATGGGAGAGTTTCGCTGTTAGAAAATCCGCTTGCGAGGAAGTGAGCCGGACAAAATGCCGCAAGGACGCATTGATTTGAGGTAGATTTCTAGATATTTTCTTGGAAATTTCTACTTTATCTATCGGCTTTCCGGTTCCGCTCTTTTGTTCGAGGAAGAGGGCTGCTTTTGCATACTCTTGATGGATCAGTTCGAAGCGCTCCGCTTGAGTTTTGTCATTTAGAAAGTAACGAGTCGCCGCGAAAACGCCCACCGCTGCGAGAGTAAATGCGGAAACGACGTAAACGCAGTCCAAGACGGTGCTGGGCGTATCGAAAACATCCAAAGGATTCAATTTGTTTTTATTGAGCGCGTTCTCTGCTAGAATCCCGAGTGAGTGGAATATGTATGCAAGTCCCGCTATTGCGGCAATCGCCGTGTTCAGGAGAGTGATTTCCCTCCGGGCAGAAGAAGATAGATTCCATTTAGGCAGTTTTCGATAGGCCGTTTCCGTCGTTACCGATGTCTCGGCAAGATTGGGAGCGGCAAGAAGTTCCAAATTTTCCAGAGGTTTATTTTCTTGCAGAAATGGGTGTTTCGTTTCGAATGAAATCATCGGGAGCCTCCTCCGTTCAATACACGGTGAGCGGCAAGGGAGAGTTTTTGAACCAGCGGAAGGATCTTTTCAGGACCCAGACGGGCTGTTTGCAAGAGATGAAGCATGATGATCGGAAGATTCGCTTGGAGTTTTTCAGCCTTGTATTGACTGTTCAGGACTGACTCGCTGTTTTTTTCTTTTTTTGCCGTTTCGTAATTTCGAATTAACGTTTCGGCAACAGCGGAGTATTCCTTATCGAGCAGGGTAAACCGCTTAGATTCCCTGTAGTCCTTCAAAAAGATCCGTCCGGCCACATAGGCTGCGATTCCCACAACCACCGACCAGGAAACGTTGTAAAATGTCCATTTTTTGTGGATTGGGTCGGTCATCTTCTGCATACCGTGTACAAAGGATCTTAAAGAGATACGGAAGAAATCCGCTTGCCAGTTCGGTTGCCAGTTCTCTTGGGATGCGAATAATATCATCTCGCCGAAAGCTCTAGTGGATAGACCGCTGAGAGTGGTAAACAATCCAAAGCCGTAACTCCAGTTGCGGATTTTTTGGGGCGTGGGCTTGTAACGGGGGACTTTTTGGAACGTTTCGCGCGTCATGCAGACAGTTGCCGGAGCGGTTGAGAATTGCGCATTCGCTAGTCGCTCAAGGTTCTCATTGGGCTTTCCTGGCTCAAGGTAAGCGAGATCGATCTGTTTTGCAGGCGGTATTGCGGAAGTCGCGGCAACAAGGGCTTTTGTCATAAGTTATCCTGCCTCTACTGCTTTTGCAGCCCTTTTTCCCATACAAACGATCGCGGAATTTTGCTTGTTTCGGCAGGCTCTTCGCGATCCAAAATGGCAAGAGAGGCATTTGAAATTTTCCCGACTAGCAATTTTGCCTGAGAATCGGAAAGACGGGCCACCTCGCAAATCGACGAGCAAATCAGTTCGCCATTTTGAGACAATTTTCTTGCTGTTTCGATGACATGGCCTAGTCCGCCGCCTTTGGACTGGCTGCGATTTTTCAAGGAGTCAGCAACTGGATTTTGATCTTTTTTGGCTCCGTTATACTGATCGATCAAAGATTGCGCCATAGCCGTATATTCCCGGTGGAGCATTTGGAATCGCGCCTCTTGTGATCTGTCTTGGAAGTACCAGCGAGATCCTGCATAGGCGGCCATTCCGGCAATGGTGGTCAGGGAAAGGAATTTGAGGTAGTTCAGAGTAGCGACCTGGCTGCCGAAAGTCGCTGACTGCTCCTCCCAGCACTTGCTGGCTTTCATCCAATCTAAATTGAATAAATGTCCGTAGCATTCAGCGGACTTCGTGAGGTAGAGGCAGAAGGGGGCGGCAAAAGCGGCAAAGCCGGCGGCTAGAAGAGAGAACTCGCGCAAGGCGCTGCCATTGGAATGATTTGTCCAGGGAACTTTCTTGTAAGCTTTTTCGGTTAAGCATTTTGTTCCGGAAGTGTCGGAAAAACTGAAGTCAGCAAGGATTTCTAAGTTTTTATTCGGATCATTTTCGTAAAGAAAAGATTTTATATTAACTGTCATACGTGAGCTAAAATTCGAAGTTTTTATGAGAATATTATATAGAAGTTTGAATTTTTAAAGAACATTAAAGAAATTTTATTTAGAGAATGTCGGCAATGGAAATAATAATTTTAACTGTCTAGCTAAGGAACCTAGAAAAATTTTATTTGGATAGGTTCGTAATTCAATATATTCTTTCAAGTCAAATTTCAAATTTTAAAATAGTCTTTCACAAGCAGCAGAGTTCCGCTCGTAAACATCTGTATACCTATTAAACAGACGAGCATGCCACCGAGCCGTTCGACGGCGATGAGTCCTTTTTCTCCCAACAATTTCTTGATGAGGGAGCCTGCGAGGATGATGAGAAGAGAGGGGACCCAAGCGCAAAATGCGGCTCCTGCAACCAGGAGTGCATTTCCGGTCTCGTGGGCATAGAGCATGACCGTTGTGATGGCCCCCGGACCTGTGATGACAGGGATAGCCAGAGGGATGATCATCGGCTCCTGCTTGAGTTTTTCAACTCCTTGGCCGGGTTTCGGAAAAATCATGCCGAGGGAGATGATGAAAAGAAGGATCCCTCCGGCCATCCCGATAATGGGACGGGAAATTCCTAAAACCTTGAGAACCCAATCCCCGAAAAAGGTGAAAATGAGGAGAATAGCGAGGGCGATCGTTAGTTCCCGGACAATAATCCTCATTTGCCTTTTTTGGTCGAAAGGGGCGAGCAAGGCTAAAAAAAGGGGGATTTGTCCAGTGGCGTTCAGGACGAAAAAAATCGCCGCCGCAATGGTTATAAAGGAAGCGTCCGGTGAAATATTCATAGCGAAAGATCCTACCAGGATGGCATAATTTCTCCCTATGAAAAAATTCAAAGTCGTGACGCTCGGCTGCCGAACCAACCAGTACGAGTCGCAAGGATATTCGGATCAGCTCCGGCGGTTGGGCTACGCGCCCGCCCTGGAAGGGGATGAGGCCGACCTTTGCATCGTGAACACCTGCACCGTGACCGAGGGGGCGGACAGCTCTTCGCGTCACCAGATCCGCCAACTTCTGAAGGCGCATCCAAACGCCAAGGTCGCCGTGACTGGGTGCATGGCGGAGAGCGCCCCGGACATAGTCCGAGGAATCGACTCTCGGATCGAGATCGTCCCGAACGCCGAAAAAGAGCGTCTTCTCGAGCGGATCTTTCCGGAAGAAGAGAGCTTGCCTGAATTCAACATACAGACATTCGACGGCCATACGCGCGCTTTCGTAAAAGTTCAAGACGGATGCAATTCCTTTTGCACCTATTGCATCATCCCTTATGTAAGGGGCCGTTCAAGGTCGCGGCAGATCCCCGAGATCGTCCACGAAGTCGAAGGGCTTGTCGCGAACGGCTACAAAGAGGTGGTCCTTACCGGGATCAACGTAGGGGATTTCGACGGGGGAGGCCGGCTTGCCGATCTTGTCCGGGCTATCGACGAAGTCGAGGGGCTGAGGCGCCTCAGGATCTCCTCAATCGACCCGGACGAAGTGGACGCGGATCTTGCGAGCGCGGTCTTGAACGGCCGCACGACCTGTCCGAGCATGCACATCGTCCTACAGGCGGGATCGAACGTCGTTTTAAAAAGGATGAATCGGAAATATACGAGGCAAGTATTTTTAGAGACAGTGGAACGAATGGTGCAAAAAGAACCCGATTTTACTGTGACGACCGACATCATCGTAGGTTTTCCGGGAGAAAGCGAGTCCGATTTTCAAGAGACGCTGGAAATCGTTTCGAAAGTCCGGTTTGCCAAGGTCCATATGTTTCCCTATTCGCAGCGTGAAAGGACGCGCGCCGCTCTCTATCCTAACCAAGTGAGCCCGGAAGCGATCCGCCGGCGCAAACAGGAATTGCTTCGACTCGCGGAGAAGACGGCGTTCGACCTAAGGGGGCGATTCGTCGGCAGGAAGATGCCGGTCCTTTTGGAAAATGAGGAAAAAGAGGGAATGCTTTCCGGCCATACGCCGAATTTTCTCCGCATCTACGTGCCGAAGCAAGAATTCAAGCCGAACGATCTGATCGAGGTTGAATTGATCGAAAACATGCCTGAAGGTTTGTTGGGAAAACTTCTATGAAGATCTCGATTAGGGAGAGGCTCAAGCCATTTTCTCATACGCCGGGCGCCGGATGCCTCATTCCCGGCACATGTTGGGAAATCGAGGCTTTTCCTGCGCTTGTCCGCTTGGGAAAAAAATACGAGATCGCCCTTCATGTGACTGGCCCTGTCAAGGATTTTACTCTTGAGCAGGATCTTGAGAAAAACTATGTGTCGGTATTTGGAAAAGCCCAAGAAGGGTTTTACCGGCTTCAGTTCCAAGGGAAAGAAGGAGGAATCGAAGTGACGGCCGTCAAGGCGCCGAAACTCTTTTTGGTAAACGGCAGTCCGCTCCTTGCGAATGAAAAGCTCTTCTTTGCAGATGAGGAGGTCGATTTTTTTCTGCCTAAAATTTGCGAGCGCCTTTCTCTTGGAGTGAGCAAAGCACAGGATTGGGACCTTGTCCTCCGGCGGTTCGATCTCAAAGAAATCCTGCCCGTCCTTTACTGCCTCGGTCAAAAACTTCCCTACCTAAAACCCCAGCCTTTGTGCGGCACAGGCAAGCTTTTGGAAGAGGGAAATCTCGAGTCCTTTTGCCGCGCGGCTTTTTCTAAACTATTAGTCCCGCGTTTCATCGATGACCAACACCAAGGCCTTGCGCTTCCCGGAATCGCGGCCGGCAATCCCTGCTTCCTTCTCCAGGAAGCGGCCTCTCGAATCCGGAGCCTGTTCTTTTGCCAAGAAAACAGCCGGATCAGCCTCCTTCCCGCTTGCTCGTTCGATGCGGGACGGATGACAAAGATCCAAGCAAATGGGATCGGCGAGATCGACATCGAATGGGCGAGCCGAACGCTTCGGCGCGCGGTTTTGAGGGCCTCTTTTACCGGAGAAGCGATCCTTGATCTGCCGAAGGGGCTTCGCTCTTTCCGAGTGCGGACTTCTCCGTCCCAAAGAGGGGATCGCCACCAAGGCGGAACGCCTCTCATGATGGAATCGGGCAAAACCTATTTTTTCGATCGCTTCCACAAATAAGATCATTTCAGGCAATTCCCTCCACAGATAATTCCATTTTTTTAAAAAAATCCATGGTATATGTTGCATAAAGTATGCGACATGATCCCCATGCAAGATTCGGACTGCACCAAACTCCCGCAGGACAGATCATCCGCCTTTGGCGGCCCGGAGCCGAATGGATCGATCTAGAAGTATCGGGACGGATCGTCAAGGCGAAACGGGAAGGGGATGAGGGCGTTTTTACCTACATTCCTGAACAACCAATCGGCGCGAACGATTATCGGATCTATCATAGAAACGGCCTGCTTGCCCACGACCCTTATGCGTTTCTGCCGACGATCGGCGAGATGGATCTCTTTCTCTTCAATAAGGGATGCCATTATGAACTCTACAATTTGCTTGGAGCGAATTTAGGCATATTCCACGATGTTAGAGGCGTGCGGTTCGCGGTCTGGGCGCCGAATGCGGAAAGCGTCTGTCTCATTGGCGACTTCAACCATTGGGATGGCAGGGTCAACCCCATGCGGAGCATGGGCGCCTCTGGGATCTGGGAGATCTTCATCCCGGAATTAGGCGAAGGAGAAAAATACAAGTTCGAGATCCGTACGCGCGAAGGGTATATCCGGGTGAAAAGCGATCCTGTGGCATTCTATTCCGAAGTCAGGCCTCTCACCGCCTCGGTCGTCGCGAATCTCAACGCACACACCTGGAATGACCAGCGGTGGATAGCCAAACGGGCTTCTCAGGATTTGAACCGGCCGATCCGGATCTATGAAGTGCATCTCAGCTCTTGGAGGCGATACGACACCTTCTTCCCCAACTACCGGCAGCTTGCCCGCGATTTGGCCCAATACGCTCAGGAAATGCACTTCACCCATGTCGAGCTTTTGCCCATCATGGAGCATCCTTTCGACGAGTCTTGGGGATATCAGGTGACCGGATTTTTCGCAGCGACTAGCCGCTATGGGACCGTCGCCGATTTCCAATTTTTCGTCGACCACCTGCACCAATGCGGAATCGGGGTTCTCCTCGATTGGGTTCCGGCTCATTTCCCTACGGACGATTTTTCGTTGAACCGGTTCGATGGGACGGCTCTCTACGAACACGACGATCCAAGACAAGGGATCCATCCCCATTGGCATACGGCGATTTTCAACTACGGCCGTTCCGAAGTGTCGAATTTCCTGATTGCCAGCGCTCTCTTCTGGTGCGAAAAAATGCACATCGACGGTCTTCGAGTCGATGCAGTAGCGTCCCTCCTTTATCTAGACTACGGGCGGAAAGAAGGGGAATGGATTCCGAATCCGGATGGGAGCAATTACAACATAGATGCCATCGAGTTTCTCAAACATCTCAACTCGGCCCTCCATGATCGGGTGCCGGGGGTTTTGATGATCGCTGAAGAATCTTCCTCCTACAAAGGCGTCACTCATTCCCCGGATGAGGGAGGCCTAGGGTTCGACCTGAAGTGGAATATGGGCTGGATGAACGACACGCTCCGCTACTTTGCAAAGGATCCCATTTATCGCCGCTTTCATCAAAATGATCTGACCTTCAGCCTTCTTTACGCCTTCTCGGAACGGTTCTTGTCGGTCCTGTCCCATGATGAAGTCGTCCACGGCAAAAACAGTCTTCTTGCGAAAATGCCGGGTCCCGATTGGCAAAAATTCGCCAACGTCCGATTGCTCTATAGTTATATGATTTGCCATCCTGGCAAGAAGCTCCTTTTCATGGGAGGAGAGCTAGGTCAGTGGGGAGAGTGGGATAGCCAAGGGCAGCTCGACTGGTTCCTTTTGCAATATCCGCTACATGTTGGCCTCCACCGCTTGATTCGCGATCTCAATCTCTTCTCAGAGGAACGGGAGGCTCTTTGGGAGCGAGATTTCAGTTGGGAGGGTTTTGAATGGATCGATTTTTCCGATGCCGACAAAAGCGTGGTTTCTTACTTACGCAAAGCATCCGGCGCCGCCCTTGCCTGCGTTCACAATTTTACTCCCGAAGTGTATCATGATTATGGAATCAAACTTGCGAACGTGAAACGGATCAAAGAAGTTTTCAATACCGATGCTCTCGAATATGGCGGGTCGAATCAAAAAAATGAAGCGATCGTCCTTGAGCCCGATCATTTCCGAATCCTTCTCGCTCCGCTTGCCACGATGGTTTTCGAGGTAGAATTTTGATTGAAAAGCAAAAGCATCCTTTGACCCAACAAGAATATCTGGAGCTTGTCGAAGAAATCATCGAGCATGACCGGCATTATTATGACGAAGCGAAGCCGGTCATTTCCGACTTCGAATACGATAAGAAGATGCGCGCTCTCATCAATTACGAGAAGTCTCACCCCAATAACGTCCATCCCAATTCTCCCTCTCTGAGGATCGCAGAAGCGGCAACTGAAGGATTCATTCAAAAAGCCCACATGGTCCCCATGATGTCGCTCGCCAACACCTATTCTGAAGAAGAGGTCGGCGATTTTCTCAAGCGGGTCCATAAACTTCTCGAAAAAAAAGAGGTCGATTTTTGCGCCGAGCTGAAAATGGACGGAACCGCGATCTCGCTCCGCTATGAAAAAGGGAAACTCCTCCATGCATTGACCCGAGGCAATGGTCGGATCGGGGATGACGTAACCTCCAATATCAAGACGATCTCCTCGGTGCCTCTGGAACTGACCGGATCGCACATTCCAGACGAAATAGAAATCCGGGGCGAGGTCTACCTCGCTCTTTCGACTTTTCATGCCCTCAACGCCGCCCGAGAAGAAGAGGGGCTGGAAATGTTCGCCAATCCCCGCAACGCCGCCGCTGGATCGCTCAAACTCCTCGACCCGCGCCTTGTCGCGAAGAGAAAACTCAACCTCGTCTGTTATGGGATCGCTGAAGGGCAGTCGCCCGTCCCGACCCAAATCGAACTGCACCGCCAACTGAAAAAATGGGGATTGCCGACCGCCAAGGCGGATCATCTGGCCGTCTGCGAGAGTTTGGAAGAGATTATGAAGTTCGCTGGGAAAATTCACAAGGAGAGGGCCTATCTTCCGTTCGAAATCGATGGAATCGTCATTAAGGTCAACGATCTGAAATCGCATGCGATCCTCGGAGCGACTGGCAAGACTCCCCGTTTTGCCGTGGCTTATAAATTCGCGCCGGAACAAGCGGAAACGCGCATACTCGACATCGCAGTGCAGGTAGGGCGCTCCGGAGTTCTGACTCCTGTCGCCGAGCTTGATCCCGTCTTCCTTGCCGGCAGCACCATTGCTCGCGCAACGCTTCACAACGCCGATGAAGTAGCGCGCAAAGACATCCGCATCGGCGACCTTGCGACCATCGAGAAAGGGGGCGACGTGATCCCGAAAGTCGTGAAGGTTGATTTCAAAAAACGGCCCCATGATTCCAAGCCATGGCATATGCCGAAACATTGTCCCATTTGCAAGACAACGGTCGTCTCTCAAAAGGGCGAAGTGGCCATACGCTGCCCGAACTCAAAATGCGTGGGACAAAGGATCCGCCGGATCATTTATTTTGCCTCGAAACACGCGATGGACATCGAGCATATGGGCGAGAAAGTAGTGGAACAGCTCGTCGACAAGGGGCTTGTCAGCCGCCCCTCCGACATCTATCTGCTCGATGAAAAAGCTCTTTCGAAGCTCTCTGGATTCAAGGATAGATCGATCCAAAATCTCTTGGGCAGCATCAACGCTTCCCGCAAGTGTCCCCTTGCCCGTTTTCTCATGGGGCTTGGCGTCAAATATGTGGGAACCGAGACTGCCGATCTTCTCGCTGAGGAGTTTGGCGATCTCGATACCCTCCTCAAGATGAAGGAGGACGATTTTCTTTCCATAGAAGGAATCGGAGAAAAGACCGCTCATGCGGTGGCTGAGTTTTTCCGGGACCCCGACAATCGGGAAGAGATCAAACTCCTCTTGGCTCACGGCGTCCAGCCCAAAGCGCCGAAAAAAAAGATCTCTGGACATTCGTTTTCGGGAAAAACCTTTGTCTTGACAGGCGCCCTTGCCCACTATTCCCGCGATGAGGCCGCCGCCCTCATCAAAGAGCGCGGCGGCTTCGTTAGCGGCTCCGTTAGCAAGAA
>JABDHH010000011.1:460-37173 GCA_013285585.1 Chlamydiota bacterium | reverse complement strand
ATGGGTTGATGCGCATGATTTAATTTTCCTAAATTTTTCGTGCTATTATATACGATTCATTGATTTTTGTGAAGGTGATGATTAAATTTAAAATAAATTTTAATTTTTATTATTTATTTTGATTTATATTTTTAATTACCGTTAAAAATAGCATTATATGTTCAGGATTTGGAAGCAGAGAAGATGGATGTCATCTTCCAGATCTTTTCTGCGAAGGGCAAAGCCGATCTCTTTTTGTATCATCGCCGTCGTGGTTTCAAGCCCGTCTTGCGCGAAGATTTTCAAAGCTTTCGAGAGAAGGTCTGCAATCTTTCGGGGATCGCGGTAAAACAAGGCGAATCCTTTGCTCTCTCAGTTATCTACGTCATTAAACGCATCAACTGATCCGCTGCCAACGTCAAAATTCCAAACATTAAGTGGCAGTACACCTTAGCATGCCCTTTGACTTGTACTGTTCGTCCGCCAAACTCGTCCTTTAACCTGGCGTTTGTCCGTTCAGCTCCACTACGAGAGTTATATCGAATTGCATCCTAATTGTAAGAATTGCTCCAATAGGTCTGCAATATTAGCTATCAAAGTCTTGTCCTTTTCAGATTTCTGAGGATCTTGTGCATCTTGTCTCAGGCTTTCAACCCGGTCTCGTATTTCATCGGCCGTCAGTGGAGACGGTGACGGAGTCGATGCTGGACATGGAGTTGGCGATGGCGGAGGCGATGGTGGTGGAGGCGAAGGAGATGGCGGAGGTGGAGAGGATAAAGACGAGAAAATGCCCGAGTTGTAGGCGAAAAAAAGCGCAACCCCTATGCCAGCGACAGCAAGGGCAGTATGATAAACCGACTTTCCCCAAGACGACCGTTCTTCTTTTTTCACTACAAGTGCGGTAGGATTGTCCTGTTTCACAGCAGAGGCCGAAACATGAGGGTAACGATTTGCAAGTAACTGACTGATGCGCATGATTTTATGCCCTTATTCTGTTGTACTATTTTATGCGATCTATTGATTTTTGTGAATATGAGAATAAATTTTATAATATTTTTTATTATTTCTGTGTTTTAATTTAAATTTTTATTTTTTATTAATATTTGTTGTAATGCCAAATATCAGAAATAACGTTAAGTTTGGCAAGGAAGCTGCACAAATTTTTTGTCTGGAACGAGTGACCATTGCCAGCATGGCAAGGCACGAGTGAAGACGAAAAATTTGTTGCAGAGCTGACGTAGCCAAACCCAACGTTATTTCTGATATTTGGTATAAGCAGCATTATATATTCAAGATCTGGAAGCAGAGAAGATGGATGTCGTCTTCCAGGTCTTTTCTGCGAAGAGCGAAGCTGATCTCTTTTTGTATCATCGCCGTCGTGGTTTCAAGCCCGTCTTGGGCAAAGATTTTCAAAACTTTCGAGAGAAGGTCTGCAATTTTTCGGGGATCGCGGTAAAACGAGGCGAATCCTTGATTGAAGAGAAAGAAGAAATCGCCGGGCCTTATTTTTATCGGGACGGTCGTTCCTTCGACCCATCGGCCTTCCGCGCGCGACCATATAAGAGGAATTTGAGGTCCATCCCAATGCAAGGTCGACTGGGAGCGGTCAAGCGTCAAAAAGGTGCGGACTCTCTTTTCTTTTGAATGTTTGTATCGCATCAGGAGCTGATACATCCCCTCCAGCCCTTCTTCCTCGGCTTCAGCCACATGGACATGAAAAATATGAGTCGCATCTCCTTTGGGAAAATCGACTAGAAAACCTTTGGGATTTTCAGAAAAAGCGGTAATCGGCTTGACGGCGATCGCATCGGACCTGCAATGATCGATATTCTTTTGCAGCATCAGATGCTGAAGCAGCATGGAACACTCGTATTCGCCGTACATTCTCTCCCGCAAAAGGGAATTTTCCTTCAACCGGTTGATGTTTTCATGGAGACATTCGCTCATCGTATTGAGGGTGTTTGCAAGCTCAGCGATTTCTTTCGGGCCTTGGACTTGGATGGATTCGCCATATTGCCCTGCGGCAATAGCCAAGGCGGAATTATTCAATCTCTGGACAGGCCTTGAGATCCGATGCGCGATCCAGTATAAGGTGGCGATCATCCCAATGACCGTGAAAGCCGCGCTGCCGAAGATCAAAGCCAAACATGCTCGGAACTTCGCGTCGATGAGAGCTGGTGTCAGCTCGCCGCTCATGAGTCTCATCAGAAGATACGTGAACAAAAGCGAGATCAGGGCGATGCCGCCAATCAACGGGGGAAGAAGAGATAAAAGCAGCCGGGTCCGGATTCTCAAACGAGCGCTCCGGTTTTATGTCTGCAAGGGATTTGCTGGGAGTAAGCCTGAAGGAGGGCAACCGCAACGGAAGGACATTCGGAGATGATCGAAAGGAGGTGGCTGCGTGACAAGGTCAGGAATAGGGAGTCGGCCTTTGCGATGGCGGCGTAGCATCGGGATTGTTCGTTGAAAAGCGATTCGTCCCCAAAATAGTCGCCTCTGGCCAGTTCGAAAAAAGGCTTCATCCTCTCATCGCAGATTTGGACGGTCCCTTTCTCGATGAAATAGATCCGGTTCGCAACTTGTCCTGGGATGAAGACCT
Organism: Chlamydiota bacterium; assembly: GCA_013285585.1. Taxonomy (GTDB): domain Bacteria; phylum Chlamydiota; class Chlamydiia; order Chlamydiales; family SM23-39; genus CAIPFQ01. The sequence continues at coordinate 34,595 of JABDHH010000011.1, read as the reverse complement.
TTTCGCCCGCGTCATAGTCGTCTTCATGCAGTTTTTCTGCGATCCCGAGCAAGAGTTCCAGCTCCAGGTCGCTAAAGAGGCGCACTTTTTTCAAGAAGAAAGCTTTTTCAATCAGACTCTTCATAGCTACTTAGTCTCCAGCAATTCATATGCATATTGGTGAAAAGTCTCGTCGGAGCGCTTCATTTGCTCTCTCAATTGCTGCTTCCAGTTGGGCATTTGCAGCGTTGCTTTGAGGCGGATGGCGGCGACTTTGTCGAAAAGGGAAGGGGATTCATCGAGTTTCGCAAGCAGTTCGGATAGGGTCAATTTCGGATAATCGTCTCGCCAACGGAGGCAAGCTGTCATTTTTTCTTCGAGAGGCATATCGTCGACAAGCGGAGCGATCAGACGGAAGATCCGGGAATCGCAGGTTTTTTCCAAGCTCTCGATTGCATGCGAATGGATTTTCTGGTTGCGGCTATGGAGTCCGCGGACGAGGAGTTCAGGTTCTTCGATCGATCCAGCGGCTCCAAGCAGGTGGATAATGCAGTCGATCACCGACCGGTATCCGGAAAGGAGCGCATCTTGGAGCATCTCGAGGTCGTAAAGAGGGTATTGCGCTTGGATCGTATGGCCAAAATAGAAGTAGAAATAGGCCCGTTCGATCTCAATGTCGAGAATATCGATCAGATTGGCTTGGAGCTGTGCATTAGCAAGGCGCCCAAGGATCCTTCCTGCCAAGATCCTCGCTCGTTCAGGCAGAGCGATGTCTTTCGTAACCGCTAGAAGCAGGGGAACGATCTTTAGGCCGATTTGGACGATGATCGACTCGGTTCGCCTCCGTTCGCTAGGCCGGAAATGGACGCTGGCCAGAAGGATGTCCTTCACGGTGCTCGAGTCGGCGATATTTCCAAGGGCGTCGATGAGGTTGAGGCGGAAGATATTGTCACGGGCTGCTTCCAGCTCTTCGATCAGACGGGGCGCGTGGCGGCTCAGTTTCTTATCGGCCAAACGGGCGATGCAGCGGGACGCGGACCGTTTTACGAGGATCGAATCGTGGGAGAGAAAAGGAAGCGCTTTTTCAGCCGCTTCGGAACTCGCGTCTTCTGCTAGAATATCGAGGGCCATCCCGATTTCATCGATCCGGCTCGATTTCAACATCAAGTCGATTTTTTTCGAGGCGATCGTCCTATTGAGAGCAGCGGAGTCGAGCGATTGGTTGGCGAGGGATTTTTTCAAAGTGAGGATCGCCGCGCTTTTCAAGAAGAGATCTGTGTTGTCGAGATCCTCTTCGGCTTTTTCAGGATGATGGAGCCCTCGTTTGGCCAGATAAAAATTCGCCCATTTAGATAATTCGGCAGATTGGCTCTCCTTGACCCATTGGTCGATCGCCTCGATGACCCGGGAAGCCCCGCCGAAAGGGCTGGTGTCGAAGAGCCTCAGCAAATGGATTTTCGAGACGGTTCCGAACCGTTTTCCCGCTTTGAGAATTTCAGGAAGGACGGACGGGTCGCCTAATTCGAGAAGAGCGTCGATCGCCAAAAGCTGCATCTCCTCAGAGGAGGAACGCAAAGCGGCGAGAATGTCCTGCTTCGCTTCTTTTTTGTCGCGGCGGGTCATCGCAGCGAGCCAATCTTTCAATTTCTTCTCGAAATGGATTGCGTTTTCTTTCAGGTTGGTGAGGATGGCTTTCGAATAGATCGCTCGGATGATGGCTGCGAGGGTCAGGGCGCAAAGCGTCAGACCCAAGCCGAGCCAGCGGCTTCCTGATTGCATGGCCAGGATGAGCAAGGCGCTCAGAAGCATCCCGGTATGTTCGAAAAAGGAATCGTTGATGATCCGGACCTTGGACTTCAGCTTGGTAGGAACGGCGTTCGACAGAAGATTGAAGCAGTTGTCCTCTACCGTAAAAAGGATCCCGTCGCAAGCGATCAATCCGAGAATGGCGAATCCGATTCCGTCAGAAAAGACCCAGCCCAGGTATACGGCCAGGAAGAAGAGGGGAGTCACGAGGATCGCGTTGTTGAGGCCTGCTCTCCTAACGAAACGGCTATAAAGGAAGAATCCGATGATGATATTGCAAGACGAGATGATGGCTCGACACTTGCCGAGGAAGGCGGCGATCTGGCCTTCTCCTCCATTGGGCATATTGCTGAAGGATCGTCCGAAGGATTCCATGTAATTGAATTCGGTGACCGTTAGAAGGAGCTGGATGAATAGGCTCAAAAGGAGCAGCACGATCGTAAAGCGGGAGCGGAGAATGAGTCGGACGACCGAAGAGAACGAACCGCGGCTTCCTGAAAAAACCCCCTCTTGGCTGTCGTCATGGACCGCCGTCGATTTTCTGGCGATCCCTCTCGCCTGGACAAGACCGGAGAGAATGGAAACCGCCGCTATAAACAAAAGGCCGCGGACTCCTAATAAGTCGAAAAATAAATTGATCGCTGTTCCTGATAAAATAGTGCCGAAGAAATAGGCGGCGCTGTAGATCGAATAAACCCGTTTGGCGTCTTGCAAGTCGTGGTATTGATCGGCAAACGTCCAGGAAACGGCGATCATGACGGCGAAAAACATGCGGGAGGAGATCTTCATCCCATACCAGAGGGCCGGAGGCGGGTCTAATCCGACTAAAATCGCCGAGCTGACGCAGATCACAGAGCCCAGAACCATAGCGATGGTGAGGATGCGGTAAGGACTGGTCATCCTAAGGCTATAGAGCACAAGGGAAGAAACCCCGATCATCCCCAATGCGATGGATAGATAAACGAAGGGAAGGGAATCGGCTCCGATTTTTTCAAGAAAGAGGCTGTCCGAAAGAGTATCGAGGCACGAGCTGCCAAAGGCCCAGAACATAGCCAGCCGAGCGAAACGGAAGGCGTTGATCCCTTCGCCCGAATAGATCCCAAAAGCTTTTCTAAAGAATTTTTGCACCCTATCAAACTGCCTGTTCAGATGAAAACCTATTGTAAGGCAACCCGTTTTTTTTCTATAGTAAACTTAGTGAAAATCAATACCTACCGCATCGGATTTATCGGATTTGGGCATATGGCGAAAATCATATGCCGTGCCATTATCCGTTGTAAGCTAGTTGCCCGATCGCAAATCCTCTTTATGCGCCGCGATCCCCGTAAAATCCATGAGGACGAACAAGCATTCGGCATCACCTCGACTTCCCTCGAAACCCTCGTCTCCAAAAGCGATATCATCCTTCTTTGCGTCCGGCCTGCCCAGGCAGAGGCGATCCTCAAACCCATGGCTCAGCTCGAAATGAAGAGCAAGATGCTCATATCCATACTAGCCGGAGCCAGGCTGTCTTATTTTGAAAAATTTCTTAGGTCTACGCCGGTGATTCGCGCGATGCCGAACGTTGCCTCGGAAGTAGGCGAGGGGATGACGATCCTGACGCCCGGCTCTGACGCCGGCAGGGAATTCCAGAGTCTTGCAAATCTAATTTTTAACAGCATGGGAAACACCATCGAGCTGTCAGAAGAACACATGGACATGGCCACTGGCATGGCCGCAAGCGGCCCAGCCTATGTCTTTTCCCTGATCGATGCGATCGCACGCACAGGAGAGCGAGGAGGGATTCCTTATGAGAAGTCGTTGAAAATAACAGCTCAGACGTTTCTCGGCGCTGCGCGCATTCTCCTCCAAGGAGGCGGTGTCTCTGTCGAAGATCTCATCAGTCAGATCGCAGTCCCTAACGGGACGACCGAGGCGGGTCTGAAGGTCATGAGAGAACTGGAGATTCCAACCCGCCTCCAGTCCGTCATCGCCGCCGCAGCACAAAGATCTCAAGTCCTGTCCGAGGAATTCCTCTGATCCCTCATGTCAATTTTCTCATTGAGAAAAACTTGGCTCCGGGTGTAAAAGGGATGGAATCTCTTAGGTAGATAAGATTCTGCGTATGGAAACAAAAAAAGTGGTCATCATCGGCTCCGGGCCCGCCGGTTATACGGCAGCCATTTACGCGGCCCGAGCCAATTTGGCTCCTCTTCTTTTTGAAGGATTTATGTCGGGCGGATCTCCTGGCGGTCAGCTTATGACCACAACCGATGTGGAGAATTATCCAGGATTTCCCGATGGCGTCTTAGGTCCGGAACTCATGGATCTTTTCAAGAGGCAGGCAGAGCGTTTCGGGACACACATTGTGTCTGAAGATATTGAATCGGTGGATTTGAAGCGGAGCCCTTTTATCGTGCGCGGAAGCTCGAAACAAATCGCCGCCCATACGGTCATCTTGGCTACAGGAGCTACAGCCAAACGGCTCGAGATCGAAGGGTCGCGGGACGGTGAATTTTGGCAAAAAGGGGTCAGCGCCTGTGCTGTCTGCGATGGGGCAGCTCCTATTTTCCGCAACCAGCCTCTCTATGTGATCGGCGGGGGAGATAGCGCTGTCGAAGAAGCGATCTTTCTGACTAAGTACGGCAGCCGCGTCTACATCGTTCACCGCCGCGATCAATTGCGAGCTTCGAAAATCATGGCGGAGCGGGCGATGAAACATCCGAAAATCGAGATATTATGGAACAGCTCAATTGAAAAAATCTCGGGCGATCAAGTTGTGCGCGCCGTTCTTTTAAAGAACCTCGAATCGGGCGAAACCGAAGAGAGAGAGGCCGGAGGGATATTTTTCGCGATCGGCCACCAACCGAATACCGGATTTTTGCTCGGCCAATTGGAAACCAACCAAGTGGGATACATTATCATTGAGCCGGGATCTACCAAGACTTCCATAGAGGGAGTGTTTGCTTGCGGAGACGTCCAAGACCCGACATACCGTCAAGCGGTCACGGCTGCAGGCTCCGGCTGCATGGCAGCCCTTGACGCCGAGCGCTGGCTGTCGGAAAAAGGAATCGAATGAGGATATTGCAGAATTGATGGGTCAATTTCTTAAAAATTTTCGCGGAAGAGCACTCGCTGCAGCAACCCTTCTGCCCGCAGCTTGGGGAACAGCGATCGAGGTGCAGCCCTGGTTCGGCGATGTTTATGAATTCCATTTTCTCCAATCATATTCCTACAGCTGGTTCAACTCGGTCGAAAATTCCCGGCCTCATTATCATAATTTTTTTCAATGCAACCTCCTCTATTCAGGGCTGGAATTCGCTTCTTCTCCCGTTTGGGATATAGATGGCGATATCCAGTTTGCCGATACGACAGTGACGCCATTTAATTTCCGAACGATGGCAATGCAAATCCGGTATCTTTGGCTCGACGATATCATCGGAGATCCGATCAGTTTTGCAACTGGAGTCAGCGGACGCCTCACTGCGACGAGCAGCTTGAAGGACGTAAGCTGCCCTTCTCATGGGAATGTCGATCTAGAACTGAATTTTGCTCTTGGGAAGGAGTTCGATGCAGCCGATACTTGGCGGTTTCGAGCCTGGATGTTCGGCGCAGTCGGACATGCAAACCGGGGAGCGCCTTGGGTTCGTGCGATTGCAAGCGTTGAAATGAACCGGGATGATATCCACAAATGGGCGGTTTATGCCACCGGAATCAATGGTTATGGCCGTCGCACGCATATCAATGTCAACCATTTTTTCGGCTATGCCAAGTACCGTGAAAAAACCATCGATCTTGGGATCCGGTACGGTTATGGAATAGGCGTATGGGGCACTCTGCGGATCGACTATCTCTACCGAGTCCTTGCGAAAACCGCTCCGGAGAATGTCAATACGTTCATCGTGAGTTGGCTGCTGCCCTTTTCTATCTAGATGTGATAATACCATTTATCAAAAATAACTTTGAGTTTAGCTATGTCAGCTTTGCAACAAATTTTTCGTCTTCACTCGTGCCTTGCCATTCGGCAATGGTCACTCGCTCCAGACAAAAAATTTGTGCAGCTTCCTTGCTAAACTCAAAGTTATTTTTGATAAATGGTATAAAATTCAGGTTTCGTCGGCCGCTTTTCGACTTCAAAATTCTGAAGCGGCATCAGGTTAACGCCCTCTTAGAGAATGTTTATGTCTTCAGCCTTCATTCCCAGATGGCGACGGCGACGGCATAACTGGTGCAATGGGTCACTGAGATCAGGATCCGAGGGTTTTGGAACCGCTCGGTTGCAGCCTCGCTTAAAAAAACGACCGGTTTTCCTTTCTCATTATTCAAAATTTCCAAGTCGTGCCAAGAAAGATGAGCGCCGAAGCCTGTTCCCAAAGCTTTCGCCACAGCTTCTTTCGCAGCGAATTTACCCGTGAAATGGGGGGCCGGATCCTGAAATTTATAGCAATAGTCCTGTTCGCGCTGAGAAAACAAGCGATTCAGGAAATGTTGTCCATGCCGCTCGATGCTGGTTCTCATTCGGCTGATTTCAATAATGTCGCTGCCAAGTCCTTGTGTCATACCGAACCTACTGCTCTTCGTGGTCTTCTTCGAAAATGTGAGGATAGCCTTTTTCCGCAAGGGCATTGCAGAAGATCATGCGGCCCGATGTGGTGTGTTTGACGGAGAGGACTTGAGCGTCGACGAGTTCTCCTATAAATTCTCCCCCTCCGTTGACGACCACCATCGTCCCGTCTTCTAAATAGCCGACGCCTTGACGGGGCTCTTTTCCAAACCGTTGAATTTTAATCTTAATATGTTCGCCCATCTGCATCAGAGGTTTGAGGGCTTTCGATAAATCGTGGATATTGATGAAGCGAAAGCCTTCGATCGCCGGAATTTGGATTTGGCTGACATCTGCGGTCAGAATATTGGCGTCCAAGAGGCGAGCGAGCCGGATCATTTTGCTCAAAGAGTCCTTGACTTCTGGAAAATCGGTATCGTTGTAGCGCAATTCGAGCTCTTGGATCCCTTCCAATTTTTTGACGACATCTAAAGATCGTTTGGCTTTCATCCGAGCATGCTCGTCAACGACCTCGGAACTGGCATATAAGTCCTTCACCACGAAACGGGGAAGAATCAGATGGCAGTCGAGTAGGCCGGAAGTGGCCAGATCGATGATCCGAGCGTCTGACAACACCGATGTATCGATTAGGAGGTCTTTTTTCTTGTGGGCCATCGCAGTGAATTTGACGAAAGGGATGCTCACATAGATTTCGTCGGCGGAGCGGAGCGTCATCAAAGTGCCGATATAAATGCCGAAGAGAAATAGAGCGATCCGAATGATTTCCAAGGCAGGAACTGACAGATGGACGGTGGCGGCGCTGATTTCGAGGATTGCCGAAAAGATCAGGACGAGCGCTTGGCCCATGAGATAGCCAAAGAACAATCCGGCTACAGCAACATTGAACGATCGGAGATTGAATTTTTTGAAAAGGAGATCGAAACCGATCAAGATGCACCCGAAAATGATGCCGAGCGCGATCCCAAATCCTAAATTTCTCAAAGTGTACCCTTCCGGCCCTGAAATCATGTAAAACGTCATGAAAAAGATGCAGAGCAGCATGAACAATAGGCGAGTGAATGCAAGCGCAACATTCATAGAATGAACTCCTTATTTAATTACTAAAAATAGCGCATTGTAGACGCGGGGCGGATTTTTTGTCGACAAGCTTAAAATAATTTTAATGAAACCCGCCGATGTGGTAGGATTCCAGCTATGACGCATCGAAGTTGGATCGCTATTTCTGGATTTGTCTGGCTTGCCATTGGCGCTTTTCTCCTTTATAAAGGTCTCCACCTGATTTCGGATGGCACGATCAGCTCCGATTCCCTTTGTTTTCGGATGCGGGGAGTGTTCGGTTCTGCCCGGCAATCGGGCACCGCGTTAATCGCGGCAGGCCTTTTGGTCGGGTTCATTAAAGGCAGATTTGTTTTATCGAAGACGGTTAGAAGAGTTGCCGTCCGCATTTTATCGCTTCCTCTTCCCGTTCGCTTTTCTGCTGTTTACGCCCCTTCGTATTTCATTTTAATCGGATCGATGGTTGCTCTGGGAATTTCAATGAGGTTTCTTCCGATTCCCGTCGATCTCCGCGGCTTTATCGACACAGCCGTTGGATCGGCCTTGATCAATGGGGCAATGCTCTATTTTCGCGCGGCCCGCGGCGCTCTCCGAGTGTAATTTTTTACGATCCCTTATGGTAGGGACTGCCTCTCTCGATTTCTAAGGCCCGGTAGAGTTGTTCGACTAATAGGAGCCGCGCCATCTGGTTCGTGAAGGTAAGGGGGGAAAGGCTCCAGCGCCAATGGGCCAGTTTTAATATATCCGCGGATAGCCCATCAGGTCCTCCGATCGCGAATGCGGCCCGAGTTCCAAGACGCATCCATTTTTCAGAAAATGCTTCGCTGCTGATCAGATCGCCTTTGATATCGAGCGCGATCAAAAGCGGTTCTTTGCGGCAATACGCTGCCAATGCCCCGTTGTCCTCAGCCAGCAGCCATTCTATTTCCAAACGCCCTTTCAGCCTTTTCTCATACTCTGCCAGCGCCGCGGAAAGCCATGCTTCTTTAGAGCGGCCTATGGCAATGATTTTGACTTTAAACATCGATCTCCTAAAATGTCCTTATGTTATCAGCTATCTACTGGAATCCCGACCCGAAAATTTTTACTGTTCCCTTTCTCAATTTCCCGATCCTCTGGTACGGTGTGTTTTTCGCTCTCGGTTTTTGGTTTGCATTTCTGATTGTCGTCCGCATCCTGACTCATTATTTCCGTCTACTCCCTTCCTACAAGAAGCTAGATGCAACGGAACTGAAGAAAAGAGCGCACCTTCTTGTAGACCGGTTGACCGTCTATATCGTAATTGGAACGATCCTAGGCGCGCGCATCGGCCACTTCATCTTTTACGAGCATCCATCCGAGTACCTGGCCGATCCCATGGAATTTTTCCGGTTTCGAAACGGAGGATTGGCAAGCCATGGCGCGATCATCGGGATCGTGGCAGCAACGATTCTTTTCAGCTACCGGATTCGAAAGAAATATCCGGATCTGACTTGGTTAAGGATCCTCGATTTCATTGCTGTTCCTACGGCGCTTGCAGGGGCTTGCATCCGGGTCGGCAATTTCTTCAACCAGGAAATCTTGGGTACGCCGACGAACCTTCCTTGGGCCGTCGTTTTCGGCCATCCAGCTGACGGCAGCCTGCCGGTGCCGCGCCATCCTGCTCAGCTCTACGAAGCGCTTTGGTATCTGGTCGTTTTTTTTGTTCTATTGTATTTGAGCAATAAGCCGTCTTTTCTTCTAAGGCAGGGGAAGCTCGTCGGACTGTTTCTCATTTTTGTTTTTGCCTTCCGCTTCTTTATCGAATTCTTGAAGACGGAGCAAAGCCATCTCTTGAGTGCTTTCTATCTGACTATGGGACAGATCTTGAGCATCCCAGTCATTGTACTCGGTATTCTCTTCTATTTTCATGAGCGCTTTCCAAAGTAGCGCTTCCTTTATTGTTTAACAGTCCCTTATACTGGACTTTGTCCATTTCTCGCCACTGCTCGCCAAAAATTATACAAAGTCGAGATCCAGTTCAAAAATTGTCGTTTATGAAAAAAATATTTAATTTTAAGTTGCATGGATCTGCTCGCCAAAAATTGTATCAAACCGAGATAATGACCAGCAATAAACATAGGAGACCGACCCCCAAACTCACTCGATTGTTCGGGTTCTTTTGAACCGAGTTTCGATTCAAATTTTGGGGAATAGTCTCTAAAACAGCAGAGGGGGAAATCGTGAATTTCATCCATATCGCAGGACACCTGGGAGCCGACCCGGAGACACGCTTCACTTCAAGCGGCAAAAAAGTGACTACGTTGCGCGTCGCATGCCGTACGCGCAAAGGCCAAACCGAAGACACCATCTGGTGGCGCGTTACCATTTGGGGTGAGCAGTACGATAAGATGCTTCCTTACTTGAAAAAAGGAAGCCCGATCGTCGTTGCTGGAGAAGTCCATAAACCTGAAATTTTTACAGATAGAGACGGAAAGCCTCAGGCTTCCATGGAAATCACTGCATCCTATGTCCAGTTCAGCCCGTTCGGCAAGCCGGGGAGCGGGGGCCAAGGCGAAGGCCAGCAAGTCCATGCGCAGGCGGCCGCTTCGGGTCATTCCGCGCCGAGCAGCCCTTACATGTCGGGTGCTGCGACTCCCCCCCCTAAAGGAGAGACTTTCGATGACGAGGTTCCTTTTTAATGAAAGTGGTCATTTCTCAAGACTTCGATGCAAGGAAACGGGCCGATCTTTTGATCGTCCCGTATTGGGAAGGGCCTAAAGCGGCCTCTCAAACGGAGGTCCGCTCTCCCGGAATTTCCGCTCTCCTAGATTCGGGAGATTTCAAAGGGAAACATGGAGAAACGGCGCTTTTGTATCCCGAAGAAAGACAAGAGACGCGTCTGGTTTTACTCGGCCTTGGAAAGAAAAACGAATCGGATCCTGAACGGCTGCGCCGCGCTTTTAGCGCAGCAGCGAAGGCCGCCCAGTCGAAAAAAGCAAAAGACATCCATCTTCTTTTTCCCGAGTGCCATTCGGTTCGCGGAGTGTTCGAAGGGATTTTCCTGACCGACTACGCCTATACGGAGCTCAAAGGAGACTCTCTTAAAGATTCTCCCGTTCTGTTCGAAAGGCTGACGGTTTTCGACCTCGATAAAAAGTTCCAAAATGAAATCGACCGGCTGCAAGAAACGGCGTCTGCCGTTCATTTCATCCGCGACTTAGTGAACGGGAATGCCGATGACGTTACGCCGGAGCGGTTCGTCAAGGAAGCCAAGGCAATGGCAACGAAAGGCCTCCAGATCACTATTTTGGATCGAAAACGGCTGGAAAAAGAGGGCGTGGGGCTTCTGGTTGCCGTGGGTCAAGGCGCCCGCTACGAACCTGCGATGATCTTAGCGGAGTATAAAGGCGCTCCCAAATCGAAGGAGCACATTCTGCTCGTCGGCAAAGGGATCACGTTCGATACCGGAGGGCTTTGCCTCAAGCCGCCCGACAACATGTTGTCGATGAAATCGGATATGGCAGGCGCGGCAACTGTACTCGCTGCCGTTAAGTTGGCCGCGGCCTTTGGCCTAAAGGTCAATGTAACCGCGATCGCTCCGGTGGCGGAAAATGCGATCGGCTCCCGAAGCTACAAACTCGGCGATGTCTATCGATCGGTGAGTGGAAAAACAGTAGAAATTATGAACACCGATGCTGAAGGAAGGCTGATCCTTGCCGATGCCATCGCCTATGGCGTCAAGCATCTGCGTCCGACATCCATTGTCGATTTGGGTACTCTGACCGGAGCAATCGTCATTGCGCTAGGCGAAGAAATCAGCGGCCTATTCACGAATTCCGAAGCGATCGCAAAAGATTTGCAGAGTGCCTCGGCCTCGACGGGAGAAAATATTTGGAGAATGCCCCTGTTCGATTACAAAGAATCGCTCCGTTCGGACATCGCAGATATTGCAAATGTGGGAGGACGCGACGCGGGATCCATGAAATGCGCCCTCTTCATCCAAGAATTTACCGGCGGCGTTCCCTGGGCGCATATCGATATGGCCGGCCCTGGTTTCATCTCGAAACCGAAGCACTACAATCCCACGAAAGGGACTGGATGGGGCCTCCGCCTCCTCATCGATTTTCTCCAGCTGCAGGCTGGCAAGTGAAACTTCTTGTTCCCTCGTCCCAGAAATTAGTTCCCTTTCTCCAATGCGCGCTCCCCGAAGCCTGTTCAGGAAAAATGGTGCGCCGCCTTCTGGAGGCCAACTTATGCCGGGTGAATGGCCGTATCGAGCGGTTTGGTTCAGCCCGCCTGGAGCGAGGCGATATCGTCGAACTTTCTCCCGCATGGAAATCGGTCGCTTCTCAATCGGTCTTCCCGAAATTCAAGACCCTCTATGAGGATGCCGATCTGATTTTGGTGGATAAGCCGGTCGGATGGGTTTGCAGCGAAGAGAACTGCCGTCGCACTTTCGGGACTCAACTCAAGCTCGTCCATCGCTTGGACAAAGATACGACCGGAGTGTTAGCGCTCGCCAAGACTCCAAAGTCTCTAGCTGAATTTACGGAACTTTTTGCAAAACGGGAAGTGGAAAAAGACTACCTCGCAATCGTGGACGGCATTCCTAAAGAAAAAGAAGGGGCCAGGGAAAGCCATTTGATGAAAAAGCGAGTTTTTGAGGGACAAACGATTTGGGGATCAGGATCTAAGGGACTTTACGCCGTAACGTCTTGGAAGATGTTATCCTCCGGCAACAACGGTTCTTTGCTACTCTGCCGGCCTTATACGGGAAGGACGCATCAAATCCGCGTTCATCTGTCTGAAATCGGGCACCCGATCCTCGTCGACAGGCAATATGCGGCGCGATTCCGGAGCGCTCTTTTTGCGGCGCGGCCGCTTCTGCACGCGTTTCGTCTTTGTTTCGGGGGGACAGTCGTTGCGGAATCTCCGCTACCTCTCGATATGAGGAATGCCCTCTTTTCTCTGGGCATGCAGGTGAGACATCTTCGTCAGTTTCTTGGCTCCGAACCACATGCCGATTGCGGGAATGACCGTGATGAAGAAGAAGATGCTGAAGAAATTAAACAAGGTTCCCATTTTTCCCATCAGCCCGGCTAGCATCCCTCCGTTGAAGAACGCCAATCCCACACAAACATACCAGAGGCCGATCGACAAGGCCATGTAGCGCGGCGGCGAAAGGCGGCTGACCATAGAAAGTCCGATCGGCGCCAAAAGCATTTCCCCGACTGCCATCAAGAACAGCGCAGATACGAGGTAGCCTGAAGAGACATTCGCTTGAGTCGCTCCCGCAGGAATTTGCAGTGAGGCAATCATCATGACGAGAAAGCAAGCTCCGATGAAAAGTAGGCTGTAGCTTGTCTTAAGGGCAGGGGAGGGGTCTTTGTTTCTTTTTTGGAGCCATGCATAGAGGAGCGCAAGGATCGGCGCCAAGATAATCAGGAAGAAACTCTCGCTGGAGAGGAAAACGCCTTCAGGAACATTCCAGCTTCCCACCATCCGGTTCATAAAGTTATGAGTGAAGATTTCCATGGACGAGAAGGCCTGGTTATACGCCATCCAGAAGAAAATCGATACGATGTAGAAGACGATAATAACGGTGATCCGGTTTTTATCTATGGAGGTCAAAGCTCGATTTTCCTTGCGCATACTTTTTTGGAATGTCTTAAGACCTCGATAGGTTTCTTTATGGTGGAAGAGATACCACAGGAGAGGGATAAACCCGGCCACTTGGACGCTGCCCGCGACTCCGAAAGCCATATTCCAACTGACGAGTTTCGCAATAGTCCCCAAAGAAGCGAGCGCCAGGAATACTCCGATATTAATCGAAGCGTAATAGATAGAGAAACCGGCCTCTCTCAAGTTTGGAAGATCCCTATAGGTATAGCCCAGCACAGATAGGATGCTCGGAGTGAAAATCCCATAGCCGCATGCGATGAGGAAGAGGGCCGCATAGAATAGGGAATGCACCCCGCTTGCAAGGATGAAGCAGCCGATTGCGTTAAGGATCGCTCCGAGAAGCAATGGCGACTGGTAGTTCCACCGGTCTGCGACCCAGCCTCCTAGGAGAGGCAGGAATGCGGCGAAGCCCGTGAAAACGCCATAGATTTGAGTGGCTTTGGCATTGGGAAATTGATAGTATTCGATTGTAAAAAGGACGAGCAGGTTCCCGACTCCCCAAAATGCGAAACGCTCGCAAAGTTCTGTCAGGGCAAGGATCCAGAGTTCTTTTGGGTGTTTTTGATTCACAGCTGACATGTAGAATATTTTGCATAATAAAGCAATCTCCCTTCCGATTTCCGTGACGATCCTCGCGAAAAATTCCGCAGAGACTCTGGCCGCGACTCTCGATTCTTTGACCGAGTTTTCAGAAGTGCTCGTGCTGGATACCGGGTCGACCGATGCGACCAGGGAGATCGGAGGAAAGTATCCCAATGTCCGGATCGTCGAAGAGACCTTTCAAGGTTTCGGGAAGATGCACAATTTGGCGTCGAATTTGGTCAGCCATGATTGGATTCTCTCGATCGACAGCGATGAGGTCCTCTCCCCCGAATTGATCCGAGAAATTCACGATCTCCCCCTGAATCCGAAAGAGGTTTATTCCCTGAACCGTTGCAACTACTTCCGAGGAAAGTGGATCAAATGCTGCTCAGGCTGGTACCCCGATCCCGTCATCCGCCTCTACCATCGGAAAGCGACCCGCTTCACAGATTCGGCTGTTCACGAATCGGTGATAGCCGAAGGTTTAAACGTGGTTCGCTTGCGTGGCAAATTCCTCCATACTCCCTATCGGTCGATCGAAAGTTTCCTGTCTAAAATGCAGCTTTATACCACTCTTTTCGCCGAAGAAAACGAGGGGCGGCCTTCCTCCCTTGGCAAAGCCCTATGGCGAGGGTTTGCCGCTTTCATGAAGAACTACTTGTTCAAAAGAGGTTTTCTCGGCGGCAAGGAGGGCTTGATTATCTCCCTCTATAATGCGCACACTACTTATTACAAATACTTAAAGCTCGCCTTCCGCAATCAGAAGAAGAACCTATCCGAATATTCGGATAGGTTCAAGGCTCAAGAATCTGGAGCAACTGCGCGAAAACCCTCTCCGGAGTCAGTTCGCCTAGGCAAGGCGGATTGAGCGACGAACTCGGGAAACGGCATTTTTTTTGGTTGCAAGGTGCGCACGGCAGTTTCGAGATCAGGTGGATTTGGTTCTGTCCGTTGGCTCCGATCAGCCCTGAATCGGTAGATCCGTAGAGAGTGACCGAAGGGATATTGAGGGCCGCAGTCAAATGGCTCAAGCCGGTATCCATCGAGACGCACGCTCGAGCTCCGAGTAGAAGCGACCCGATTTCGGAAAGGGACATCTTTGGCAATACGATCGCGCGCGGGTCGACTGCGAGACGAAGGGCCCGGGCTTTTTCTTCCGCATTGCCCCAAGGCAAATAGACCGTATACCCTTTACGGGCGATCCATTCGATCAGCCTCTTTCCATGTTCTTCCGGCCATATTTTCGTTTGCCAGGATGCATTGTGAATCAAGACAATATAATGCTGAGGAGTTTGAATAGGCAAAAGTGCGAACTGAGACCGGTCGATGCTGAAATCGGGGGGCGTCGCAGGGCAAGGATAATCCAAGCTCAAGGCGAACAATTGCCTAAGGCGGTCGATTGCATGGGTCTTTTTGGAGACTGGGTATTTTCTTCGGTAGGCGAAAGAGGCCACCCATTCCCTAACGGAGCGGCGATCGAACCCGGCTGTAGGTCCTCGCATAAAGAGCGACATCAGCGCCGTTTTGAAATTTCCCTGTCCATCAATGATAAGGTCGTATTGGGTTTTCCTGACATTTCTGATGAGATCCGAGATCGGTTTGATTGAGGCAATCAACCCTCGCCGCC
This sequence comes from Chlamydiota bacterium, assembly GCA_013285585.1. GTDB lineage: Bacteria > Chlamydiota > Chlamydiia > Chlamydiales > SM23-39 > CAIPFQ01. The sequence goes on along the minus strand of JABDHH010000011.1, from coordinate 19,359 downwards.
AAGTGCGGTGGGATGTCGTGAAGACCTGGTCCACCGCACTGTGCCATTTAGCGACTTGGGCGAAACTCTCGTCGATCATCCAATCGAATTTCAACCCCGGATGGGCGCGGGCCGCATCGGTCAGCGCAGGCAAAGCATGGATGAGATCGCCAAGAGATGTGAATTTAATAAGGAGAACGCGCTTCATTTCTTCCAAATAACCGTTTTAGGAGTGCGCTGAAGGTGTGGCGTTTGAGATGGCGTTTACGGGCTTTTGTGGAAGCCACGTAATTGAGTTGGATCGATTTGCGCTCTCCCTCAAATACTGTATGGCCGTGCCAGCAATCGCGGGTCACCTTGAAGATCAGGCAATGACCCGCTTCGGGAGAAAGTTCCGCCGCAAACGGCGCTAAATCGCGCCGGTTGTACAAAATCCTGATCTTTCCATCTGGAGAAGTCCAGCCGGGACTCAGGTATAAGAGAAATGTGATCAGCTTATCTTCCGAATCGACATGAATATGCCCATCCCGTTCGGTCGTATAACCCCGGACTGTGATCATCGGTGGCTTGTCCTCAAGGTCCATCTCGAAGCGCTCGCCGATCATCTTGCGCAATTCGGGCCGTTGCAGCTCGTTCATCAGAAGGTCGAAATGCCCTGAACAGGAGACTGCGTTCAAAGGAAAACTACCTCTTTTCGAAAGGGACGGGAACGATTCGACTACTTTTGCAAGAGATTCAGGTCGGATGACATTTTCGATGATCATGTAGGGATAAGGTTTTTTTTCAAGAACGGCTTGTCGGATCGTCTCAGTATTTAAAATTTGAAATGACATAAATGACTCAGGATTGTACAAAGTCGAGCAGAGGAAAATCATAGCAAACATTTTGCTGATAGGTCAAGAACCTATCCAACTAAAAGTTAAGGACCACTAATCACTTGTAACAGCCTGTCGAAATCGATGTGCTGTTCGACGATCCGGACCGCCTCTTCGATTTTCGCCGTATCGTTTTTCCGGATCTTCGTCGTGTAGGTGTTGATCATTTTCATCGCGATAAAACTGCTCAAGGGAATGTAGATCATCGGAATTTCGGTGCGCTTGATCTGGTCTACGATCGTTTCCTTAGGCGGGTGCTTTCCTGTTAGGATCATCCCCAATCCTAGGTCTTTTTCCGGATGGGAGATCTTGGTATCCCAATATTGGGTCAAAGTCGCCAGAATGATGTCTTCGCGGCTTGCGGGAGTGATGATGAGTTGATTCGGGACGATCATCGTCCTGTACGTTTCTACAGATGATGCGGCGAGGCGGATGTGCTGGTAATGTTGCAAAGAGCGCTGAGCGCCGGTCAAAATTTCCGTATCGAATAACTGTACGAAATCAGACATCGAGGGTGTGCTCAAGAACGAGTCGTAGGGAATGCAGCCCAGAAGGGGGACTTCCCATCGTTTGAGCGCTTTTTCCATATATCGGAGGATCATTTCCCGCTTGTCTTCAAGTACCCGGTTGAGGATGACCCCGGCGACGCGAACCCCATGTTTTTCACATTGGGTGTAATTGAGCGAGAGGTCGTCGAAGCTGGATCCAAGCCCTCCCGAAGCGACTAGAAGGACAGGGCACTTCAACAGCGCCGCTACCTGGGCGTTGTTCAAGTCGATGATTGATCCCACTCCGGTGTGCCCTGTCCCTTCGATGACGGAGATCTTATGCTTCCTTGCAATCTCTTCGTAAGAGGTCAAAATTTTATCGACAAGGAAGCGCCGGTCTATTTTTCCGTCGAGGTAATCGCGCGTAAATCCTCGGGGAAATAAGATCGGGCTCATTGTTTCATGCGGATCGGCAAGATGGAAATGGCTTTTGAAAATCACCACGTCCTTGTCCACATGGAGCCCCGTTTCGGTTTCTATGTGTTCCTGTCCCACTGGTTTGATATAACCGACCGATTCAAGACGCTTCTTGAGTCCTGAAACGAGTCCGAGGCAGACGGTTGTCTTGCCGACATTTTGCCCAGTCGCTGCTACGAAAAATCCTTTTTTCCCCATGTAACCATTAAAATAAATATTGAATCAAAAATCAATCCATTGTTAAGGCGAAGAAAAAGGGGTGAGCTATGAAAACAATTTTGTCGGCAATTTTGGGTTTGTCGTTCGTCTTCGCTTCCTGCGCAAGCTCCAAATCAGGGGTTCCTTCGAGAGTCGAACAAATCGCCAAATGCTCCGAAAAAGAAGACAGAGTCGAACCTCTCAAACGGCACAATCGATGGTGAATACTCACTTCACATAACGGTCGAACCAGCCTAGGACTGTTTCATTCCATAGCTTTGAGTTCTTAGGCTTCGTGATCCAATGTCCCTCGTCCGGGTAATAAAGCAATCTCGAGGGTACGCCCTGCCTTTGGAGAGCTGTGAAAAGCTGGAACCCCTCTGCGACCGGCACTCGAAAATCAAGCTCGCCATGAATCACAAGAGTGGGAGTTTTGAACCGGGCGGCAAATTTGTGCGGAGAAAACTTTGCGTAGAGCCCTTCTGGATCATCCCAAGGGGTCCCTTTGAGATCCCACTCAGGAAACCAAAGCTCCTCAGTGACTCCATACATGGATTCCAAATTATAGACTCCTGCGTGGGATACGAAAGCTTTAAAGCGATCGGTGTGTCCGAGCAGCCAATTCACCATGTAGCCGCCAAAAGAACCGCCTGCCGCGCCCATTTTCTCAGGATCGGCTAAGCCCTCTGCGACAGCCCAGTCGGCAGCCTTCATCACATCTTCGTAGCAAGCTCCGGCCCAGTCACCCGAAATCTGCGCGGTGAATTCATGTCCAAAACAGGTAGAGCCGTGGGGATTCGGCATCATGACGACATAACCGGCCGCCGCATAAAGGAGCGGATTCCACCGTCCTGAAAAATCTCCCGTCCAGGCTCTCTGAGGTCCGCCGTGAATCCAAAGCAGGAACGGATATTTCTTTTTTCTGTCGAAACCGGGCGGCTTCACAAGCCAGGCTTGGATATCTTTGTCTTGGGCTCCTTTATAGGTTATGGACTCGAAAGAAGGCATCTCATGCGAAGCGAAAAAAGCGTCATTCGTATGGGTCAGCTGGGTCATTTTCCATTGGTTGCTCCGTTCTTTGGCAGAGCGGAGAATCTTTCCTTTTTCAGTGGAGAATTCTTCAAATTCCATCCGGTAGATTTCGGGAGCTCGATTGAGTGATTGGCAAAGAGCTACGATCACTTTTCCATCGCGAGATGCGCTGAGGCAGGAAAAGAGCCCTTCCCGAAAGGCGGGAATCAAATAGGCGGAACGGAATGGGGCGTCCCGTTTTTCAATCTTGACGGTTGCGCTCCCTGGATTGTCTGTCGCCACATAGAGATCGCTTTCCACCCAAAGAAGATCCTGCGCAGAAAGTGGATCATCGGAAAAATATTCTCTCGTCGTCCCAGTTTTTCGATCGTAGAGGAATAGACGAAAGATATCGGACTCATACCCATCTTTTTCCTGAGAGCGGTAGGCGATGGTATTTCCGTCTGGCGAAAAGATGGGGGAGCCATTCCAACCTTTGTTCTCTGCCGTTAAATTTTGGGCTTCTCCTCGCTCTACCGAAACGAGCCAAACGCTGGCATTGGTACTCCATGCTTCGACGGAAGGATCGGCCCCGCGGGTATAGGCGATTTCTTTCCCGTCGGGAGAAAAGGCGTATAAAGTAGGTCCGCCGAGCGAGAAAGGAGGCGCATCGTAATTTCCGGGCGTGAGGTCTTTAGCTTTTTCAATAGCGGGATTCTGAGGATTGAAAGGAATTGTAAAGAGATGAGTCCGTTTGCCGTCTCTCCATTCTGCCCAATGCCGATAAAGCAGTTGATCGATCACCTTGGCAGCGACTCCCGATGTTTTGATTTCTTCTTTTTTCTTTTTGTTGGCCTCGTCATCTTCGCAATCGGGATAGACATCGCTGACGAATGCGAGCATGTTCCCTTTCGGCGACCAGATGTGATTTTTTGCTCCAGTGGAAAGGTCGCTGATTTGGACAGCCTCGCCGCCGAATGCAGGCATGGCCCAAATCTGAGAGGAGCCGCTCCGAGTCGTCGTGAAGGCGATCCATTCTCCATCCGGAGACCAGCGTGGACGCGATTCTCCTTTTTCTCCTGTCGTGAGCTGGCGCGGCTTGCTTCCTGGATGGGAGGAGACGATCCAAATATGACTGATGACTTGATTTTGCTCGAAATTGGGAGCGCCGACCGTGTAGGCGATCCATGTTCCATCGGGTGAGGTCTGTGGGTCGCTTATTTGCTTGACGGCGAATGATTCCTCGATCGTATAAGGCTGTTTGAACGATTCTCCCTCGGAAGAGGATCCGGGAAGGGCATGAAATATGGTTCCGGTCAGCATAAGACTCGCTAGTTTTTTTAGGTTTATTTTAGCCTTGGTATAGTATTCAGTTTCAGCCGGTTTTGTCAATCTCGACTTTGTACAATTTTTGCCAGCGATTCTCTCGGAGATGCCGCCACAAAATTGTACAAAGTCGAGTCAATGCCTTCACCGTTGCTTATCGCCATTCAGATCGAAGGTCGAAAGTTCCCCTCGATAGTGGATCAGCGGCTGGCTCAAAACATAATGAGCAGGGAAGAAAGCATAAGAATGCCGATTGAAAATAGAGTCCTCATCAATTGTCAAATGAGGGCGCCAATGGATCTGCTCGAAAACCGAGCGCAAGAAGCAGACACTGCCATTATGGATGCGAGGCAAGTCGATCTGCTCGTAGTTGCGGTACTGGACACATTCTCTTTCCAATCCTTGGATTTGAAAAGGTTCGAAAGTTCCGTCGGAAGGAAGCCATTGGTGCAGTAGGTGTTCGACTTTGAAATGTTCAAAAAGATAACGAACGGCCTCGATCCTTTGCGGGTGGGGGAGATCGTCTGCGTCTTGGCAGACGATGAGATCTCCTTGCGCCGCCTTACAGGCAACATTTCGGTTTGTTCCGGGCAATTGTTTTGCGCGAGACTGGATCATCAAGACTCGAAACGGCCAGGCTTTCTTTTCCAAAGCCTGTACGTCTGCGTCAGGAATCAGGTGCGACTCAGAAAGGGAAACGACGATCTCATCAGGCCGGGATGTTTGGCGCTCATAAGCTGCAAATAAAGGATCCAAAAGAGGGAAGTGGGTCGGATGACAGGGTACAATGACGCTGATCTTTAGCGGCAAGGGATGCTCTCTCGGTTCGATGCCGAATAATAAAAAAGTAAGAAACATGAAAATGTTTAACTTTCTAAGTACAATCATATAAGCTTTAAACTGGACTTTGTCCATTTCTCGCCACTGGGCGCCTGGGCTATTTGCCCCGCAGCGAATGAATTTTATTTAGGTGGGTTAAATAACCCACCTGCATAAAATTCACTCTACTGCAGGTCAAATATCCAGAGGCGCGCAGCGCCGATAAATGGACAAAGTCCAGTTAAATTCTAAAATTGGATTGTATTTTTGTCCATGAGAACCTGTCTACGGTTTCCCTCAAAACGATTTTCGGAGGAGGAATGAGGAAATTCCTGATATTATTTGGGTTGGTCTTTACAGGCTTGCTGTCCTCAGAAAGTTACATAACCTATGAATTTAGCGGCGGTCGATTTGGGGACTGCCTTCTTTCTTACTTGCATGCGAAGTGGCTCTCTTACAAATACCAACTTCCCTTGCTTTACAAACCTTTCAAATATTCGTCTGATCTTTGCCTGGACGCTAAAGAACAGGCCTATCCATCCTATTCTTACCGTATCCATAGGAAACTATCGCGGCAAAATCCGTCTCCCGATTTTGGGTACGCCTCCTGTATTTACGAATGCCCCTATTTTCCTGAAGATCCGTCTGATCGGTGGCTCAACCCTCAAAGATATCGCATCGAGGTCGATTGGAAAGACAAACAGTTCAGGAAGATTGTGCGCGAAATGATCTCGCCCAAAGTTGACCTCGTCCTAACCATCCCCCCTGCATCCACCATCAACATCGCCATCCATATCCGCGAAGGGGGAGGCTATGATACCGACCATACGCGACTTTACGATCCACTGAAACTTCCACCCTTATCTTTCTATATTGAAGGACTAAGAGAAGTTTTGGATCTTTTTGTTGGCCACCACATCTACTGCTATCTTTTCACCGATGCCGCGGATCCAGCCCTTTTGGCTGTTGAATTAGCAAAAAACATTCCAGATGACGCTTCGGTCCAGATCGACTTTCGAAAAATTGGCAACCACCATGCGGCGAACGTGCTTGAAGATTTTTTCTCATTGTTTCAATTTGATGCGCTCATTCGCCCACAATCGAACTACAGCATTGTCGCTTCTTGCATCCATGACTTTGCTGTCGTCTTTTTTCCTACCAATTTCCAGCGCGCCGGCAATCAAATCACGATTACCGAAATGATTCTGGAAAAAAACGAGGAGATCTATCAAGACGCGATCGCTCGAACTGCAATACCGTGAGAGAAACAAATGCAATGGTTCCTTTTCCTCCTCCTTCCCTGTTATCTTTTCTCTTTTCAGAAAGTTACCTACACGTTTTCTTCGGAACCCATTGACGTTGTGATCCCGTATCATCCAAAAGATTTTGAAACAATTGAGATGTGTATCGATGGGATTCGAAAAAATGGCCGCAACATCGGACGTATCATCGTGATTTCTAAAGAGCGCTATACGGATTCGGCCGAATGGTTCGACGAAAAAAATTACCCTTTTACAAAAGAAGACCTTGCTCTCGAAATATTTCATGGAGATGCGGAAAAGGCGAGGGAGTTCCTTGCTTCTCCAGTGACACGGATCGGTTGGATTTACCAGCAACTTTTGAAACTATACGCTCCTTTTGTCATACCGGGGATATCGAGCAATGTCCTCATTCTCGACGCCGATGTCATCTACCTGAAGAGCGCGGAGTTCATGACATCGACTGGGCAGCCTATTTTCATTATCGGGAGCAACGACACCAAGGAATATTTCGAACATATGGCCAAGCTGCTGCCGGGATTGCATCGAGCGAATCCGGAGCAATCGGGGATTGTCCATCACATGCTTTTCCAAAGGCCGGTTCTTGAAGACCTCTTTGGCCTGATCAGCGAATATCATCGCACTGAACCTTGGCGAGCGATTTGCCAATCCGTTGATCTCGGAGAGATCTACAAGTCCTGCGTGTCCGAATATGAGATCTATTTCAATTTTGTCCAGCTGAGGACCCATCAAAAAATATTGCGCCGCATTTTTTGGACTGAAGTGGTCTCCGATGTCAGCGATATCAGTTATTATAAACGGGCCGGCTATGTGTTTATTGCTTCCCAAGAATGGTATCGGAGGTGGTGTAAACAAACGCCTTGACCAGAAAGATCCAATTGCTAAAATCCCTGGTTTAGGAGAATCCAGACGGGAAAAGAGTGTCTTGAAGTATTTAGTCATATTTTTTTGTACTGCTGCTTTGATGATCGGTTTTGCAAAAACTATTGAGCCGAGAATGGAGCCTCTTCAGATGAAGGTTTCCGTAATCATTCCCTGTGCGGGCAAGCATTTTGAATTGTTGCCGAACCTTTTAGACCTGTATCGGCAGCAAACCTGTTTGCCCGACGAGGTGGTGATTTCCTTATCTTCCATCGAAACTTTAAAAGCTGAGGAAATTGACGCTTTGGAAAATAGCCCCTGGCCTTTCAAGGTTAGCATTTTGCGTGCCGAGGGGAAACAATCCCCGGGGCTGAACAGAAACATCGCAGTGAGCCATGCAACGGGGGATGTGATCATTTCTCAAGACGCCGATGATCTTCCTCATCCTCAAAGAGTAGAAATCATTAAATATATGTTCGAGAATTATGCAGTGGATCATTTGCTGCATAAATGGATAGCTGAGGGGGAAGCTATTACGCCTTATGAAAAGAATCACGTGCCGATTCACGGATTCGATAGATACGACGATATTGGCAGAACTGCTCTCGGAGATAGAATGCATAATGGGAATAATGCTTGCAGCCGCGCCGTGGTCGATCGGATTCATTGGGTAGACGTGAAGAAGTTGGATAGCGACCAGGACGTGAAGTTCAATCGGGATGTATATGACGCCTTTGAACACACGGCAGTCATACCCTGCGAGCTCATTGTATATAGATGGAGGCTCTCCGTGTTACTACAAAACCAAAAAAATGATTGATGTGAGAAATTTAACTAGAAAGACGGTCACGGCCGTTCTGTTAGCCGCTGCAGCGGCCATCTATGGCAGCACGGTCTACATTGTGGAGATCGGCGGGATTGACACGAACAAATATTTCTACGATTTCACCTATTATCGCGATGAAGTCTCCAAACCGTACGTGATGATGCGCGAGGCGATCGAAGCGGCTGGCTATAAAGTGCAATTTACCAGGGACGGTTCGAATATCTCGCGCGATGTCGCTGCCGTTATTTCCTTCAACGAGGTGAGCCGCGATTTTCTCAGAAATCTGATTCCCTGTCCGAACTACAAGCGTTTGCTCTTTTTAACAGAACCTCCGGTCGTCATGCCGCAAATCTACGATTCGAAGCTGTCATGCCAGTTCGGCAAAATTTTTACTATGTTCGATGATCTAGCCGGCAAAGCAAATTATCACAAATTGCATTTCGCCATGCCTCGTCTCGCTGTCGCTGATCCGATCCCCGATTTTTCAGAGAAGAAATTCTGCCTGCTCATTAATGGCAACAAAGATTTCGGCCATCCGAAATCACTCTATGGAGAGCGGCGCAACGCGATTCGATTTTTCACGGATAAAGGGGAGTTCGATCTCTATGGACCCGGCTGGGATGGCTATCCTGCCTGGAAGGGCTATGTCACATCGAAATGGGAAACACTCAAAAATTATAAGTTTTGTATTTGTTATGAAAACATGAAGGATCAACTCGGATACATGACTGAAAAACTCTTTGATTGTCTGATCGGCGGATGCGTACCCGTCTATTGGGGCGCTTCGAACGTTGCCGACTATGTCCCTCGAGAGTGTTTTATCGACGCCCGCGACTTTGCCGCGTATGAAGATCTGTATGAATACATGCGACTCATGGACCGTGAAACCTATGAAGGCTATCTTGCCGCGGCTCGACGCTATCTTGCAAGCGAGCAGGCCCAGCTTTTTTCCTCAGAAAATTTTGTCGCGCTTGTGCTCGATGCAATAAAGGCCGTAAATCCGTGAGAGCCTAAAATGATGAAGGCAATCATCGCTATTTGTTTCGTTCTAAATACGGGATTGTTCGCCCTTGCAATAGAAAATCACCTAAAAAAAATTGAGCGCAAGTCACAGCCTCCCCAAATCAAAAATATCGACTTCATCTATTTGATCAACCTCGACCAAAGGCCTGAAAAACTCGAGAGGATTTCGAATGATTTTGCACGCTTTGGCATCGAGCTATTCCGTTTTCCCGCAATCTACGGCTGGCAATTGCCCCGTACTACATTCGATGATCTGGGCGTTGTCTTTCAACCTTGGATGATGGAGGAAGTGAATTTCCAGATTAATTACAACGGATTCGTTCTCATCGATCCAAAAACCACGGCACATCCCGATACCGGTGAATATCATCGGCTCGGGCCAAAATTTTATCAAAGAAATGTCTTTTCGGTTTCGATGAAAGGAGGCGCTATCGGCTGTACCTTAAGCCATTTGTCCATTCTGCAAGATGCTCTCGATTCGGGTTACCATGCGGTCTGGATTCTGGAAGACGACACCATGATTTGCGAAGACCCGCATCAACTTGGGGATTGGATTGACCGGCTCGATGAGTCAGTCGGCCGGGAAGGCTGGGATATTCTTTACACCGATTCCGTCGTTTATTTTCATTCGACCAACGATATCAATTGGATTTGGCGACCCGATCTTGCGATCGATTACAATCAGATGCTCCAAGTAAAAGATTTAGGATCTTTTCTCCAGATCGGCGGCAGAGGTCATACACATTCGATGATCCTGAGCCGCGCAGGAATGGAAAAGATTTTAGGATTTGAAAAAACACATGGCATATTCAATCCATACGACATGGAACTTGCGACCATCCCGGGGATCCGGCTCTTCGCTTTGAAACAAAACATCGTCATACAAAACCAAACGGTTTCCGATACCGTGCGTCAAATTTTTGACTGATTTCAGAGGGTGTTGCTGAAATTTATTTCAGCAACACCCTCTTATTACTGTATTTAGGGTTCAATTAACTGATAAAAATTGTGACTAGGTGAAATAATAGTCAGATTCTGCTCTTTAGCAAAGATTCTTACTGCATCTTCTACTTCTTTACATGTCCAATCGTCGCCGCATAAAATACCATGACCTTTTACATAAGGATACCAGGCTCGAAGATCGTCCAGCACATCTTCCTTCTGGTGGCTTGCATCAATATAAACCAGGTCAGGTTTCACATCGACTAGATATTTAGCAGCTTCCAAGCTAGACATTTTTTACAGGGATGACTTTGTTAGTGTATCCAGAGTGAATAATATTCGATAAAAACTGTTGATATAAATGAGGTAAAAACGGATCTGATTGCTGTTCAATAGAACCAAGCCAATGGTCTACAGCATATATCTTTCCATGCTCAGGAATTCTAGCTGCAAATATTCTGGCCGAATTTCCAAGCCAACTCCCTACCTCGATCACGGTCTCAATCTTATGATCCTTAAAAATTTGCTTATATCTTACATCATGACGTCCGGGATGCTCGTCGGGATCGTAGAAGGGTAGTAGCGTCACTTCATTATATGGCTTAGGAAGAGAACTTTCCGTAAACCCAAAAATCGAAACAAAAAGAAAAAAATTGCACAAAAATTTTCTCATACGTGTTACTCATGTGATGTTTTTGCGGATTTTAGAAATGTTATACGGGTGATTTGTTTTTTCAGTGCGAACGTTATAGATGTGGGTGTTGGAATTCACAAGCTTTTTACACCAAGTGATATAAAAAGGGACCGTTTCGTCTCCCTGTGAAATCATGATGGGATTGCCATGCTCGCCGTCTTGAGAATAAACGGTGAGGTTTCTCGAATAGGCTAAATAGCTGAGCAAAACTTGATCGTGTCTTGCGCAGCCCCAACCATTCGGAGCCGTTCCATCGTCTGCATAATTTCTTAAGTCGCGGGTCCATTCAAAGAGATCGTCGATGAAGCAGGAGGCTCCTTTTCTTGTCACGCCGATGCATCCCCCCATGATGGATTCGCATTCCAAAATCCATCTTTTCTCAGGATCGTTCAATCCAAACTTGTTTTTAACGAATTGAGTCATCCCCCATCCTACAGGGTGCTGCCAGTTCCCCTTGATGTCTTTGTGGTCCCCGATCGTACAGATAAAGTAGTCGTTTTCCTGAATATATCGGAACATACAATCCATTGAATTGCGGACCTCCGTTCCGGCGTCCAGCCACAGCACATAGGGAAATAAATCGAGGGCTTGTTTGATCGCGACCGGTTTCCATGCATACCATCCAAATACGACAATCCCATGACCCTGATAATAGGAGGTGATATCAGGATGGGTTTTTTCCAATGGATGGACCGACACTTTTTGGATGCTCTCCAGGATTTTGATCTGATCCGGTTCCAATCCCAGATCGAAGACGGCGATTTCCTGCAGTTCTTCAAAATTCGTAGCATGGATGGACCCGATTAAATTCAAAAGGCTATCGAAATAGGCCCAGTTCGATCCTGTGCAGTAATATTGCGGGAACCCGTACACCGCCTGGATAAAGATGAGAGAAGACAGGAAAAGCTTCATTCAGGGACCAGTCTTCATCGCGAAGTCAATACAACTTCTCCACGAGTTCTTTCCGGACGAACAAAGCGTCGCCGAACCATTGGTTGCGCTCTTTGGGAAACGAGAAGGTGCCGCCCACCAAGGCAAAGCCTTGGGATTCGAGCCAGCTTCTCACTTCATCATAGAGGGATTGCCCTTGATAGGCCTCGACGAATTCCACCTCAGTCAGAATCACCGAGACTGTACTCAGGATGATCGGAGAGGCTTTCAATGTTGGCAGCTCATATCCCTGCATATCGAGCCAAAGCATATCGATCTTTTGGATCTCATGGTCGCCGGCCCATTGATCGAGGGTCGTGACCTGCACGATTTCAGAGAGTTCGAATTGAGTATCGGAATACAGGAGATGATCCTTTGGAGGAAGAAGGGAACTCGAGAGGGAAATCTTGCCGGGCTCCCAATCGGGCGCCGTCGATAGATGCATCGTCCTCTCTTCGCATCGATCTCCTAGGGCCAAACGATAGGTGGAGACATTGGGCAAATCGCTCATGTTCGACTCGAGCTGCCGGTAAAGTTGGGCGACCGGTTCGAAGGAATGGATGCGCCCTTTAGGAAAAAGATGGGCCAGCTCCCGGCTTTCGTATCCGAGATAGGCGCCGGCATCGACGATTGCCGGATCGGCAGGCAAAAGCCGCGACAGAAGCGGGATCAAATCTGTCGCATCCTGCTTCCAAATATAAAGCGCCGGTTTCGAGCCGGTCGGCTGCATCCATCGATCCGTGTGGCCGAAAAGGGAACAGGACAGAACGAGCGAAATCAATAATTTCATCAGAAAGGCACGATATCTCTAGCCTTGTTTTTTGAGCAAGAGTGGCCCAAATGCTTGATAAAAGTATTGGGAATCCCTTCAAATGCGCGTATATGGCTGTCGCCAAAGACAAAAATGTTTGAAGCAAACGAACAAGAAAAATTAGCGCAGGCCAGCCACAGGAGAAAAAACCGCTTCGCGGCGCTTCTTAATGGGAAATTTTGGCAACCAAAATATCCCTTTTTACATAGCCATCTCTGTAGGAAATAGTGTATTTGGGATTGATCTCTTGAAGAATGGCAAGTACTTTTGCAAGGGGAATAAAATCGAAATCTTCGGTTCCGAAACAGCGGATATCGTCGATCAGGATCGTATGCGTTTTGATCGGATGGTTTCTAATCGCTTCGAGTTCTTGCAGAATAGGAGTGTAAGAGCTGCCCATTGCTGTAGGGGCACCTGAATAATGCGCATCAAGCCAAAAAGTAATCGGCTCATCGATATCGCGGATCATTTCAGCAAGGAGGGTTCCAGAATCGCCTTGCCATAGGTGGACATTCGGGACGTCTCGGAATTTGTCCAGGCAGTACATATGCCATTTTTCGGAAAGCTCGATCGAATAAACCTCTTTAAACCCTGAGTCTAATGCCGCTGTCGTCGATGCTCCGAACAAAGTGCCTGTTTCTACGAAAACGGTATTGAGGTAATCGCCGAAAATTCCAGGGTTGGAGTTGGCTGACAGGTAGATAGGCAGTAAAAAAAGATAGACGATGAATTTCATTTTGCCACCTGTTTGATTTGCACAAGTTAAATCAAAAAAACTGGAGTTTGTCAAGGCTGCGGAAATACCGCTCAATTCACGTCCAATAGGTCTTCTGGACAGAGGCTTTGCGTTTGAGCATCTCGATCGTGTCCGAATCGTAGACTGTAGAGGCAATTGCAAAACTCCCGGAACCAACAAAATCGCCCTTTTAAACCATTTTGCCGCCTTGTGGCCGAGCCCTACTTTGCTCAAGTATGTACAACGTATCATTGTATCAATCAGAATCGATATGTTGCAAAAAAAAATCTCTTTTGATTAGATATCTACCATGAAGCGTTTCAATCTGATTTTCTTTTTTCCCATTTTCCTCTTTTCCACGCCCAGTCTAGACTGGATTGCGCAATATCTTCCTTCCAATCCCATCATCGTGGAGGCCGGAGCTCATATAGGCACAGATACGCAACGCATGAGCGCCAAGTGGCCGAATGGAACGATTTATGCCTTCGAGCCGAATCCAAAGCTCTATCCGATCCTCCAGAAAAATAGCGGTGGGTCTTCTAACATCCACACCTTTTGCCTTGCGTTGGGCAACCGCATCGGAATGGCCGATTTTTACATTAGCAAGCCGATCGAGCCAAATGCTCCAGGCGACGCATCGAGTTCTCTATTTCCTCCATCTAAAGAGCATTGGCGTTGGTCTTGGATCGGGTTTGAAGAGCCGATTTCCGTTCTCATTACAACTTTGGACGCTTGGGCTGAAGAGCACCAGGTCGACCATGTTGATTTTCTTTGGCTGGACATGCAAGGAAGTGAATTCCAAATGCTTTCTGCCTGTCCGGAGATCTTGAAAAGCGTCAAAGTGATCCAGACAGAATATTCTAAACTGCCCTACTATGAAGGGACGGTCCTATTTGATGATTTAACCAAATGGCTAAGCGAGAAGGGCTTCAAAATTGTCTACGAGGAATCGGAACTTCATGGAGACGCGATTTATTTAAGGTTCTGAGTGTTTTTGTATATACCGAAATGAATTCAAAAGTTGGTTTTTGACTGCGTCGGCTTCGCAGTAAATTTTTTTGACTTTACTCGCGCTTTGTTCATGAACAAAGCTGCTTGCTCCAGTACAAAAAATTTGCGCGCCCTTCTTGCCAAATTCCCAACTTTTGAATTCACTTCGGTATAAATGTGGGCTTTTGGCTGACGAAAGGACAGGAGTTGTTCAAGAAGTAGTAGAGTTCTAGATCCATTTTAAGGCCTTCTTTCCAGAATTGAAAAAGCTCTTTCGCAGAAAAGGTTCCTTCACAAGGGTTGATCCAATCTTCTTGCACCATGTTGATGGGTAAAGAGAACATTCTCGATGTATTATAAAAAAGTCCAAAATCATTCAAATCTGCTTTCCCAGACCAGTTTCCTTCTAAGGTATTTGGAGAATGGTATGCCATAGTTGTGAATACGGGGAGGATCCGACTTTTTTTATAGAGAGTCATGTCGAGATTGTTGGGATAGCGCCAATCGCCATAGTTCCCATCGTTGAGATAATATTGAAAAATATTTTCCTTCACTTGGGTCCGTTTTGGAGGAATCAAGGGGATTTCGGAGTTATATTGAACCGTGATGTTGTCTCCTAGCCGGAAGTAAAAACAATAGGCATTCGATATTTCCATTGCCTCTACGCACTCTTCTATATCTATGTAGTTTTTTACGATATCATCATCGACTGCGAATACAACGTAATCTGCGGGAGAGCTTGAGATACACTGGAGTAATAGCGGCCTGAAATCTTGCCTTGGAGTGGCTCCCTGCTTGACCCAATGGATTTTCGGATACATCTCTTTGATCCCTTCATACGCTTCTAAAATATCTTGGTTGCTGACTCGATAAAGAACGGAGGTTTGATTCAAATTCGTCACAAATCTATCGATTGATTCAAGGAGAGCATAAATTTGAAGAGGACGGTCATAGGAAAAGATGATCAGATCAGCAGATTTTGCGTTTGAAAACAAAAATAGAGGGAATAACAGCAGAAATATTTTCTTCATGGAGTATATCGATATTCTCGGATGTGGCACATCAGTCTTTCAATTGAGGTTTTGTCGCTCATATTCAGGAGGACCCACCTTCGTGGCTGAAAGAATTTGCTGATCTCATCGAATGTTTTGATTATTGTTGCAAATTCCTCTATTTCTTTCCAATCCGCTCCTACCATCGGGTTCAAGTAGGGGCAAGACGAGACCGGATTCCAGGTAATGCCATCCCACGTGAAAGGGGCTTTTGGATTCCATGCCAGGACAGGAACGTCCATACACCAGGCTTCAGCAAGAGCAAGTCCTTGACTTTCGGATCTGCTCACAAACACTGCGAACTTACACTCTTCTAGTATGTTTTTAAACAATTCGTAATTGTACCCCCCGTAACTGATCATAACTACAGTATACCCATATTGCTCCAAGACTCTTTGTGCTTGACTTGCAAGATGGCTATCTGTTTTAGAGTAGACAAGCACTTTTTTGGAGTTTTTATCTTTGAATGAAATTTTGGGTTTCCAAAATGTTTCTTCTACGCCAGCATACCAATAACGAATTCGGTTTTCCATTGAGGGATTGACTCGCAGAAGACTTGTGGCGGGCCACTCCGAATTGCACAAATAGCAGTTCAAAAGAGGCCAGGCGATGAAAAAGTTTCCTTCAGAGGGTGCAAAATTTGGCCCTGCCATCAAGGTTTTGATTTTATTTTCTTTCTTCCATTCGTAAGCTTGAGTGCCCGCTCTCAGATCGGTAATGACGACGACATGTTCTTTAACCTCTAAGACGTCATTGGGATTGAAATTAAAATTCCGATGCACTTCTTTCATTCCTCTCCGAGCGCTATTGACAAGCGCCGTATGTTCATTGATAAAGCTGCCTCCCACTGGTTTGGTCAGAAAGGTGATAGGAGGAAATGTCCGTTTTTCAAACGATTCTAAATCGATTTCCTCTAACTTCCAGATCCCCAAATATCTTTCATTCTCATCTTCGATGAGGGCAAGCGGCTCAGGGAAAAAAAATGGGAAGGCTTGAAAATTGAGCTTTCTTCTCATCCCTGTCGTTGTTTCCGCATTATCGGAAATTTTCGGATACGTGCTGAGAGCCAAAAAAGAGCTTTTACTATCCTTGAACTTTTGAAATGTGGATCCAATATCTCGAAATGAAAAAAAATCGCAAGTATCCCTACATAAAATCAAATCTCCTTGAGGCAAGGTCTCATCGGTGATGTCCATCATCGCAAATTTCACATGCCTATCGCTCAACCTCTCTTTCGCGTTCAGGATGATAGAATCGACGATATCGATCCCTAGGTATTTTCCGATCGGAGGAATCCATGGAAAAATCCCGCAACCTGCATCTAGAATGCATTCGATTTCCTGGTTTTTCATCCAGGTAAGCAATTGGTTCTGAGCGGTATCTGAAAATGAGCTCCCTGGTGCATTTAAGGGCTGTTCATATTCTAAAGTGAAAATTTCTTTAATCGTCGGGTTTGTCCAAAGAAGGTTGCCGATGAGAAGGAAAAAGATGGGGAAACGCATGCTCAACATTTTACGAAACTGAAAAATATTGGGAAGAAAAATAGTGAAAATTCTAAACTGCTCCCATGAGACTTCTTCAACCCACCGTCGTCTTTGCGCTGGTTTTTTTTTCAATGGAAGGCAAAACGGAATCGATCGATTTATTTCGAGAGGATGTTGAGGTTGTGTTTCCGACATCTTGTGGCAGCAGTTTTGATCCGACCGAGTATCTAGTCTTTTTACATCGATTCATCACTCCGAATGATCTCGTATTTGATGTTGGTGCCAATATCGGTAAAAATGCCCAGCTTTATTTGGATTCAGGCGCGAGAGTCGTTTGTTTCGAGCCGCAACCTGAGTGTGTGAAAGTGTTGCAAGAAAGATTCCAGAACTACCCTTCTGTCGCGATCGAGCCAATTGGGTTAGGGGAGCAGGAGGGGAAGTTAGAAATGTACATCTCTTCCCTTTCTCCGACAATTTCCACATTTTCTTTCGATTATACCCTTCACAGCAGGTTCGCTGATCGAGGCTCCAAGTGGGATAAAAAGATCATGGTCCCGATTGCTACTCTCGATCAAATGATTCAAAAACACGGGCTGCCTGCCTATTGCAAAATCGATGTGGAGAATTTTGAATTGGAAGTTTTACGCGGGCTCACTCAGCCCATCCCTTTGATTTCTTTTGAATGCAATACCGACCAGCTCGAAACATCCAAAAAGTGCCTTGCCTATTTGCAAATGCTTGGATATCAGGAATTCAATTACGGATTTGGGGAGCGGGGCTATTTTATATCTCCAGTTTGGCTATCTGCTGATGAGCTTTTGGGAACAATCAATCATCTGATGGAGACGACCGATTTTTCCGCTATTTGGGGATTATGGGGTGATATCTATGCTAGGAGATAAGGGATTGAGGATGGGCTGGCTAATGGGAGATTTTTTCTTCTTGGGTGGATGATACCAAATATCAGAAATAGCGTTGGGTTGGCTACGTCAGCTCTGCAACAAATTTATCGTCTTCACTCGTGCCTCGCCATGCTGGCAATGGTCTCTCGTTCCAGACAAAAAATTTGTGCAGCTTCCTTGCCAAACTCAACGCTATTTCTGATATTTGGTATGGATTAACTTTTGTTGATTCCATGATAGGTTGAGAGGTGATATCGATAGAGGATGAGAGGATCGATCAAGACGACTTTGTCTTGGATGATTTTATAAACTTGAAGGCTGAATTCCGAATCGGTACTGATCCTGAACCCCTCTACCCATCTGACTTTGTTCGCTACATCTCGAGTAAAGCAGACAGCGCCATTATGGAGATTTCGGCCATTCACTTGGTAGACGTGCTGATAGGCGTAAAAAGCATTCAGGGCGTGTAAATCATAGATGGCGAACGGTTCTGTTTCAGCATTGTTTTCTAGAATATACCCGTGATACACGTGTTGAACAAAGTAATTTTCGAAGAGATATTTTACGATTTCAACTCTTTGGGGATGAGGTAGATCGTCAGCGTCCTGATAGAGCAAAACATCTCCCGACGAATGGTCAGTGCCGATGTTGCGGTTGGTCCCTTCGGAAGTTTTATCTTCATTTTCGATGATGAGTAGCTTAAAAGGCCAGGAGCGATCCTTGACATCGGCCATTTCCATCCGATTCACTTTCAGTCCTTCAGAGAGGGAAATCACCACTTCATCGGGAAGTACGGTCTGACGTGTATATCCTTCCAATAATTCCGGGATGTATTGAAAGTGAATAGGCACGCAGGGGACGACGATAGATGTCGTTACATGAATGGGAGCGGGGCGTTTCTTTAAAGGTAGATCGGCGTTCATGTATGAAATGCAACATAAGGCAAACCAGAAAAAAAGTTGGCGCATGGGAACCCTCATATTTTTTTTGATGCTTTATCTGTGCCCGCTTCTAAAACCAGCCCATCAAGACTGGCAAGATACTGGTGCTCGGTTGCACTGTACAGAAAATTCATCAGAAGAAGAATGCATAGAAAACACTGCCTCATTTCTTACCAAAACGTTAAATCGGGGGTGCCGAAGCCAACTTTTTTTCTGGTTTGCCTATGTTGCATTTCATACATGAACGCCGATCT
>JABDHH010000011.1:0-450 GCA_013285585.1 Chlamydiota bacterium | reverse complement strand
ATCCAATCTCATGACCTTGATTTTGTTTTCAGACTCGAGCTTATCTATGTAATTTGCCACTTCGCGTTCTACGTTGATGGATTGTGATTCCATCTTCTGTAGATCAAGTTGGTTGTATAAATCCACCATGTGTTTACATCTAAGCGCATAGCAACCGGTAAACACTTGGCCCCACGCATCGCATTTGATGAAAGCATCAACCTCAGGATGGCTTTCGATGATTTTGATAAATTTGTCGCTGTTGAAAAAATACCTTCCTGTCATTTTGAGAATCATAACATTGTCATCAAAATGGAGAGAGGCCAGCGCCTTGATCATTGATGTCGATTCATTGACTCCCTTATTCCGGATCGAAAGATTGTTTGTGTTGGCATAGAAAACATGCTCAGCATAAAGGGGGAAAAATGAACGAGGAGTGTCAGGACCGGATTCGATGACATAGGTCTTTTG
>JABDHH010000010.1 GCA_013285585.1 Chlamydiota bacterium | reverse complement strand
CGCCAGAAAAACCGATGACTTTCAGTCAGTTTGCCTGGGCCGTAGGCCCTTTACCTTGTGGCCGAGCACAACTTTGAGCAAAGTAGGGCTTCGGCCACAAGGCGGCAAAATGACTTAAAAGGGCGATTTTATTGGTCCCGCGAGTTTTGCAATTCCCTCTATTGTTCAGACCATTCAAGACTACCGTGACCGAAACGTGTGAAAGGGTGTCTATAAAGTCTCAGCTTTCGTCGATTTTTCGATTCTTTTGAGCCGATTTTTGCTTCAAATTTTTGGGAGGATGATCAGCTTATGACTCCAAAACTGTCAAGCCGAAAAAGCGGGCAAAATCATTCCCAAAAGCGACGAAATCTGAATTTTATAACACCCTCTAAAAGCGATATTTTGCTTCGATCCAATCTCTAGTTCCGAATCGGGGATCATCGGAAGAGAATTCATTTTTGATCTCAATCCAGCCTAAAGTTTGGCAAAATTTTATGACACCGCTCACATCCCCGGATGATGCGTCGTCGATCCATAAAAGGGTATCGGGCGTTGCCAATTGTCTTGCATTCATGATATCGCCCATTACCCAGTCGAATCGATGGCATCCGTCGATAAAGATCAAATCGAATTTTAGATCCGGAAACATTCGATGGATTTCCGGAACTTTTACAAGCGAATCTCCCATGATAAAGGTAAAGCGGTTGGGATAGGCGTTATAAAAGTATTGGACTGCATGCGCCGTATAGGGAAAGGCATTCATATCGAACGAGAAGAAATGTTCCAAAAGTTCGCAGAAACTAAAAAAATGTTCGGCGCTATGGCCAGCGTTAAAGCCGATTTCCCCGATTTTCCGCAGATGGGGGTGTTTGGCAAGCTGTTTTGTAAATTGTTCTTTTTGTGCTGGAGTGATGTAACCGGTATTGCGTTCGGAATAGTTCGGCGTCAGGTTAAATCCTCGCGATTCCAAAAAAATTTCCAGATTCGAGGGCGACGTGCAAAAGTTGGAGTTTTTTTTCATTATCATGGCCTTGCTCGAAGTTGAATTCGATCTCCGCGCCTTGCCATGCAGAAAAATCCCAGAAGATCAACGAGCGGCAGGTTCTAATTAGGGTTGGATGAGACCCTGGTATTCCTCGGCGCTCATAAGGGAGTCGATCTCCTTGGGATTGGCCAATTCGATTTGGAAGATCCAACCGGCAGATTCAGGATCATCATTGAGCGCATGGGGATTTTGATTGAGGACGTCATGAACGGCTAGGATCGTCCCCGAAACTGGAGCATAGACATCCGCCGCCGCCTTTGTCGATTCTAGGACGCAAATTTCTTCACCAGCCCGAACCTTTTGACCCACTTTCGGAAGCTCGACATATACGATCTCCCCCAACTCATTCCGAGCATGTTTCGTAATGCCGACTTTCCCTTTATTTCCCGATACAGAAATCCATTCATGGGAATCGGTAAAACGCATATCAGTCCTTAATCAGCTTCAAAGTACCCCAAGTCGCCGGATGCTGTTCGATCGTATATTCTTCCGAAGAGACAGCGAAATGTTGTGGAGGGGCGCCGGTGCGGTTGATCCGGTAGGTAAAACCAATTCGAGGAAAACTCAACGGATCATAGCCATGTAGACATGCCGATGGAATCTCGATCGAAAGCCGGTAGGAATCATCGTCTAAATCAGGGGTCGCCTGTAAATCTTCCGGATGGCAAAGCCGATGGATGTCCTCTCCACGAAATCGAGTGATCTCGCGTCCATAGAAATTCTGGACCTGGACAGGAAAAAAAACGAAATGATGGCAGAAACGGGAAACAACGCCCTTGGTTTTCAAATCACGGGTATCAATGAAAAGTTCAACCGAATCGCCTCGCCGGAAATCCCCGTCTCCCGCATTTTGAAAAGGGGCTTTCGAGACGATGAAAAAGCAGAGCTTATCTACGTTCCAACTCGTGTAGACGTCGGCAAAAGAGTCTTCGCTTAAAAGATCAGAAGTAGAGGGCAATAGAAACGCCTTGTCGGATGTAAGAGCGTGTTTCAAATAGAGACAATCGGAACTCAAGCCAAAAAATTGGACTGGAGAAAGTGCGGGAAGATCTTCAAAAAGGCTCATGAACCTATCCTCCAACTTTTATTCGTTTGCATCATCTGTCGCCCTCCTGAGGCAAAATAATCGAGCGGTTCTGAAATATGGATTCCAGCAGTTTTTCAGCCAAATAGAGCTGCGCATCAGCAGCAATCAATTCCTTGCCGAAAGAAATTTGGTCAAGAACCGGATTCGCGCACGGTTTCTTGTCGATTAAGTAGAAAAAAGAGAGTTCCCCGTTAGGAGGAACTCGGATCGGCGACCATTCATTTGGGTTCATGAAAAACGCTTTTTCTTTCATCCATTCCTCCTGGCTAGTCCGTTGAATCGGCTGCTCATTGCGTTCGAGTTTAAATTGGTCTTCCAACACTTCGGTTTTTTCCTTGGCTAGCCAAGAAGAAGCATCGGGATTATTCCGAAGGTCTTCGTAAGCCATTTGAGTTGCAGGCAGCAGGCGGCATTGCGCATACAAGTCGTCTGTCCAACTCCTTTTTTCAAGCGCTTCGATCGCACGGAAAACATCCGGATAAACGACTCTTGCCACTTCCATTTTTACTTCGGAAAAAGGCTTCCAAGAACCTTCCTCGGATTGAAATTTCGACGGATGCTTGGCCCTGATTTTCGCATAAATGGCAGAAAGGCTCCGGTCTGCAAGCCGAGCCAGCAACCCCTGGACTCTCGCGTCGTTGAAGGTCAAGATATGGGGACTTCGGTGATTTTCGACCTCTTCGAATCGATAGAGGGTCTTTTCATCGTCGGTGTAAGCAAGCAGTTCCTGCTTCGCCTGTTCGTCTCCTTCCGCTACCCGCTGCAGTAAACCGCGAAGGCGCCAGGGTTTTTCTATGCGTGGCAAAGAGCAGCTGGCCTTAGAGATGGAAATGGTCCGCTCTTGGCTTGCCGCAGAAGCCATTGCCTCTTCGGTCCACTCTGGATGTTGATCCATAAGACGAAGTCTAGCATAAGAGTCGACCTGCAGGCGCTGAGGGGGAGAAAGTTTTTCCAAACTCTGAAATTTCTCTTCTCTTGAACACCCCTGAGAAAGGAATGGGAATGCAGCTTTCAGCGCATCCCAATTTTTTTCTTCCAACTGCCAGTCCCAGACTTCTTTGATCTGCGCGCGGAGAGCAATTTGCTGGAGGGCAATTTCTTTGACTTTTGACAAGTAAGAAGATTGGACAAGTTCGGGATAGTCTTCCTCTACGGCTTCGGGAGAATAGAAATGGATCGGGAGATCCAAGGGATCTTCGCATGGCGGCGCGACGGCCGAAAGATAGAGTTGGAATTGAATCAAATCCTCTATTTTATTCAAACGGAGAGCTGGAGGCCATTGATAAACGCTAAGCGTGGCCGTCTCTCTTGCATACAATGCAAAATCCTTAAAGGGCAGGCGATCGACGAAAGCGGTTTGAGAGACGCCTTGGAAGTAGCGGCGGAATAGAAGCACTTTGCGCCATACTTCGGCTGCATGTTTTTCGTCGAAACCAAGGCTCCTCAAATGTTGCGAGAAGGGAATTTCCGGCTGTCCTGAATCGGAACGGAGTTTTTGCAAAGAAGTTTGAAACTGGACGAGCAGATCGCCTTTCGCCTCTTCCAAAGTTACGTCGTATCCCTTTTTCTCTGCAACCGCAGCGGCGTTTAGGATGAACTCGGAAGCAATCGTCAGGAAATCGTGGCCGAACCAATCGGCCAAAGTATGAAACCCGAAGAGAGAAAGATCGCTGTGTTGAAGTCCTGGATCGATTTGCAGACCCAGATGCTGATGCTGGAAGAACAAAATTTTCTTGAGCGTTTCAGCATTCAGGTAACTTTGTTGCTGATAGAGACGGGAGAGATGAGAAAATGTGCTTAAGCCAGCTTCTGATTCTTGTTTGAGGCTTGCCAATTCCCGCTTCATTGCCGGCAAGAACCGATCCCAAACAGCTTCAGCGCTCAATAGGGGAACTGCGGAATGGGCATAAGGGCGGAATCGCCTGGCTCGATCGAGGCGGGCTTCGATATCTTTCTTGATCGTCTCAAAATAGGCAGCGGCCAGCAAATCGGCCAGTCCAGTCCTCAAAAGATCATAGCGCACCACTCCGTCATTGCAAAGATTAGGGACCAGCCCAAATCCTAACGCATCTTCGCGGTCGGTCGAGATGAATCGGCAAAGAGCCTGGATTTCCGTCAGCATCAAAGGAGTGCCGTCGACGGCATGAGCAACAACCCTGTCTTCCTTTTTCTCATCGTTCGAAAAAGTAGAAAGGGTTCCGAAAAATGAAAATGAAGCGATGATGACGATCGAGATGAAAACGAAAAAGTAGCGTTGATATTTGCGGAAGAACTCCAACATGGCCATTCCCTCAAGAAAAGATAGCGATCTTATCAGATTGAGGACTTTTTAAGCCAGCAAACGACAATCGGATCAAAAAATAAATGATAGAGGCAATTGCAAACCGCCTGAGATCCAACCTCAATAAGCTTTGGCGAACAGGACGCGCCGAGGGCTTTTTTCGCCGCTGAACAGGCAATGGCCCGGTGCGGTATCGTCATCGAGAGGAATGCAGCGGATCGTGACGTTGAGATCTTCTTTGACCTTCGCCTCTATCGCGGGATCTCCATTCCAATGGCAGAGAGCAAAGCCTCCATGAATCTCATCGCCTTTTTCGGCGAAGAAATCGTGAAAATCGCTCTTTTTGTCGATCTTGACGGTATGCTGATCGCGGAATGCAGTTGCTTTTCGATATAGATGGTCTTGAATTTCATCGAGAATTTGCGGAATGCGGGCCATAAGCTCGGAGCGGCGGACAGGGATCGTCTCTTTATGGGGCTTATCGCGTCGGGCAAGCCCGAATTGTTCCGCTTCCATTTCTCGAGGGCCGATTTCAAGCCTGAGGGGTATCCCCTTCTTGATCCAGCTCCATGTTTTCTCTCCTCCGCGCAAGTCGCGGCTATCGACGATCACTTGCAAAGGAATCCCGTGGTAATGAACCGAACGCAAATTCTTCGCCAATTGTTCACAATAAGAAAGAACGGATTCGCGCGCATCTGCATTGTGAACAATTGGAATGATGGCCAAGTGCGCTGCAGCGACTTTCGGGGGTAAAACCAAGCCGTCGTCATCGCTATGGGACATGATGAGGCCGCCGATCATGCGGGTCGTCATTCCCCAAGAGGTCGTCCATCCGAATTCCCGCTCTCCGTTGACAGATTGGAACTGGATCCCGCAGGCCCGCGCGAAATTCTGACCGAGGAAATGGGAAGTGCCCCCTTGGATCGCTTTCCGGTCTTGCATCATCCCTTCGATCGTATAGGTATTGACGGCTCCGGGGAATCTTTCGGAAGGTGTTTTTTCTCCTTTGATGAACGGTATCGCGAGCGTGCTATGGGCAAAATCGGTATAGACCTGATGCATTTTCTTCGCCTCTGCTTCAGCTTCTTCCCGAGTCGCGTGAACCGTATGCCCTTCCTGCCAGAGGAATTCAGTTGTGCGCAAAAACATCCGCGTCCTCATTTCCCAGCGAACGACGTTGCACCATTGGTTGATTAATAGGGGGAGGTCGCGATACGACTCGACCCACTTGGCGAACGTGTGGCCGATGATCATTTCCGAAGTAGGCCGGACGATGAGCGGCTCTTCGAGTTCTCCCGCGGGAACTAATTTGCCGCTCGCATTTTTCTCCAAGCGGTGATGCGTAACAACCGCGCATTCTTTCGCAAAGCCTTCGACATGCTCCGCCTCTTTTTCCAAGTAGCTGAGCGGAATGAATAGGGGGAAATAGGCATTCGCATGCCCGGTCTCTTTGAATTTGGCATCGAGAATCCGCTGCATGTTTTCCCAGATCGCGTACCCCCAGGGCTTGATCACCATACACCCCCGGACTGGAGAATGTTCAGCCAGGTCAGCGGCTTTCAAAACGCTTTGGTACCATTCGGGATAGTTTTCGCTGCGAGTCGGCGTGATTGCAGTTTTTGGCTTCGACATATGGAAGAGTATAGAGGGCGATCGACAATTTTGCACGAGTTTTTCAACTGGACTTTGCCCAGTTCAACTCGATAAAGCCGAGCGCAACTCTTCGATCAGCCTGTTTCTGATCGTCGCTCTCGCCTTTTTCAGGGCATCCGGCTTCCAGCAAAGTCCCAGCGGAGCAAAAGTATAACTCGCCATCGCTTCGAGAACTGCTTGTTTGGAGAAAAGGACATCCTTCAAGAGATCGATATGAGGGGCAGCCAAAGAAATCGTACCCTGGTGCAAATAGCCCTGGCTTTTTCTCCGCTGCGCAGCCCCCGCCACCTTTCTTCCTTGGTGCACGATGTCGTACTGAGTCGGCCTAGCCATGCAAAAATTTTGGCAGTCGGGACTAAAAGAGGGATAGCTTTTAGGAATCAGCGTCGATTCCGGCACAGGAAATAATCTGTCCACGGCTTTGAGCACGGCTTCATTTACAAACTGATAATTTTCAAGAGTATTGAAAGAAAATGCCGGATGTCCAGACGGCAACAGGAAGGAAAATGCGAAATCCCAAATATGGAAGACAATCCCTCCGCCGGTCGGCCGCCTTCCCAATACGAGACCTCTTGCTTTGGCTTTTTCCAAATCGAGATGCTTTCCCGGATCGGCGAAATATCCGTAAGTGGCCGAAGGGAGATCCCATTCATATAAGTGGAGGATCGGATTGCCGTCCGGATGCAATTCTTCGAGCAAATGCTCGTCTCGATCCATATTTGCCTGAGCGGCAGCGGTTCCGGTATCGAGGATTTGAAGCACGAAAATTTTTCCTTGCTTTAGTGCAATTAGAGACCGTATAGACAAGTTCTTAATGATAACCATCGGGATACAGGATCGTCGAGAGAAATTCTCGAAAGGTGTAAAATAAAGGCGAGGAGACTATGTTCGATAAATTTACGAACCGGGCCAAACAAGTCATTAAGCTCGCCAAAAAAGAGGCGCAGCGGCTGAACCACAATTACTTAGGCACAGAACACGTCCTTTTAGGCCTGATGAAACTGGGCCAGGGAATCGCTGTGAATGTCCTCCGGAATATGAACCTAGACTACGAGGTCGTCCGTTCCGAGATCGAAAAAATCGTAGGATTCGGCCCTGAAATCCAAGTTTATGGGGATCCGGCCCTCACCGGGAAAGTAAAAAAAGTTTTTGAACTTGCCAACGAAGAAGCCGCGAACCTCAACCACAACTATGTAGGGACGGAACACCTCCTTCTCGCGCTCCTCCGCCAAACCGATGGAGTTGCAGCCCAGGTCTTGGAAAACCTCAATGTAAATTTGAAAGAAGTTCGAAAAGAAGTGCTCAAAGAACTGGAGACATTCAATCTCCAGCTTCCCCCAATGGGAGCGGCCTCCTCTTCACCGCCTCCTTCAGGAGCTCAAAAGCCCCCATCGGAAAGAGGGCCGACTATCTCTGACAAGATGCCCGCCCTTCGAGCTTATGGGCACGATCTGACCGAGCTATGCCGCGAAGGCAAAATGGATCCCGTGATCGGACGCCAAAATGAAGTGGAACGGTTAATCCTCATCCTCTGCCGGCGACGGAAAAACAACCCTGTTCTCATCGGCGAGGCTGGAGTCGGCAAGACGGCCATCGTCGAGGGTCTTGCCCACGCGATCGTACGAGGCGATGTCCCCGACAACCTAAGAAAAAAGAAGCTAATTTCCCTCGATTTGACGCTGATGATCGCCGGCACGAAATACCGCGGTCAATTCGAAGAGCGGATCAAGGCGGTGATGGACGAAATCAAGAAAAATGGGAACATCCTCCTGTTCATCGATGAAATCCATACCATCGTCGGAGCGGGAGCAGCCGAAGGAGCGATCGATGCATCGAACATTCTAAAGCCTGCATTGTCCCGCGGAGAGATCCAGTGCATCGGCGCCACAACTTTGGACGAATACCGCAAGCACATCGAGAAAGACCCGGCTTTAGAGCGCCGTTTTCAAAAGATCATTGTCCAACCTCCGAGCGTCGAAGAAAGCATCGCCATTCTGACAGGCCTCAAGCCGAAATATGAAGAGCATCACAAGTGCGTCTACACCGATGCCTCGGTAAAAGCCGCGGTGATCATGTCCGACCGCTACTTATCGGGAAGATTCTTGCCTGACAAGGCAATCGACCTTTTGGACGAAGCCGGAGCCAAGGCGCGAATCGCCATGATGCACCAGCCCACTCATCTCGCAGGACTCGAAGCGCAGATCGAGGAAGCGAGGCTTGCCAAGGAAGAAGCGATCGGCAGCCAGGAATATGAAAAAGCGGCCAAGCTACGCGATACCGAAAAAACGCTGCGCGAACAGCTAGAAAAATTGAGGGCCGACTGGGAATCCCATAAAGACGAACACCAGCCCATCGTCGATGAAGAAGATATCGCCAATATCGTCGCGAAACATACCGGCGTTCCCGTGACCCGCTTGACCGAAGGGGAAACCGAAAAAGTCCTAAAAATGGAAGAACAGCTCAAAGCGAAGCTGATCGGCCAAGACGAAGCTCTCAACACCGTTTGCCGCGCCATTCGTAGAAGCCGCTCCGACATCAAGGATCCGAACCGCCCGATCGGCGCATTCCTATTCCTCGGACCTACGGGAGTCGGAAAAACGCATCTCGCCCGTTTATTGGCGCTTCACATGTTCGGAGGAGAAGACGCTCTCATCCAGGTCGATATGTCCGAGTACATGGAGAAATTCGCGATCAGCCGGATGACAGGATCGCCTCCGGGATATGTCGGTTATGAGGAAGGCGGCCAGCTCACCGAGCAAGTGCGCCGGCGCCCTTATTGCGTCGTCCTGTTCGATGAAGTGGAAAAGGCGCATCCCGATGTGATGAACTTGCTCCTTCAGATCCTGGAAGAAGGACGCCTCACCGATTCCGTCGGCCGAAAGATCGATTTCCGCAATACGATCATCATCATGACCTCGAATCTCGGAGCCGACCTGATCCGCAAATCGAGCGAAGTGGGTTTTGGCGCGAAAGAAAGCATCATGGACTACAAAGTCATGCAAGAGAAGATCGAAGGATCGGTCAAGAAGCACTTCAAGCCTGAGTTTCTCAACCGCTTGGACGGCCTCGTGATTTTCCGCACCTTGCCCAAGGAAGCGCTCCGTCAAGTCGTCGACCTCGAGTTCAAAAAACTCAAAGACCGTTTGGCGAAAAAACACATCCTCGTCTCGCTCGATGAAACTGCAAAAGAGTTCCTTGTGGAAAAAGGGTATCTGCCTGAAATGGGCGCAAGACCCTTACGCCGCGTGATCGAGCAGTATCTCGAAGACCCACTTGCTGAAAAGCTGCTCCACCAACCCAACCTGGAAAAGAATTTCCTCATTGTGGCCAAGGATGGAGCGATCCAGTTCGTGGATCAAGTGACGATCGAAGTCACACCGGCGGCTCCCGAACCCGCGAAAGCGAAGAGTTGAACCTTATAATCCAAAAACTCGACGAAATCGAAGTTCGTGGACAGTCTCTCAGGCAAACTGGCTAAAAATCATCGATTTTTCTGGCGCCGGGAGTTTTGCAATTGCCTCTCCCCGATAATTTCGGCGTCAAAGCTCGGATAATCGACTCATGCCAAGTCCATTCGTATTGCGTCAACACGGACGGACTTGTGTAGCCTGTCGGCGACAATTTGAGCGGGCTTTCACGCTCGAAATTAGACCAATATTCTAGTTGACAGACCACTAGGCTTCAGCCCCATTTCCCAATTCTTAATCCGCTCCAATAGCTGTTCTTTTTCCGGATGGCGTTTGAGGAATGCGAGATGCTCGGGCTTGCTCGAAAGATGCGCGAGCTTGGCTAAGAGATGGAGATGCCGCTTGTCATCACAAGCGAAGAGAAAAAACAGCGTGTGGACAGGCTTGCCGTCCAAAGCGCCGTATTCGATTGGTTTTTTCGGAAAAACGACGGAGACGACGTCGAATGATTCCTGAAGAAGGAAATCCCGCGTGTGAGGAACTGCGACGCCATTCGAAAGAGCAGTCGGCATCAATCTTTCGCGATCCAAAAGAAGCTCGGTAATCACTTCCGCATCGAGATGGAGGTCGGCGGCAATTTTTTGCATCGCGGCGCAGATGACCTCTTCTTTTGTATCCCCTTCGATACCGGAATAGACCCCTCCCTTGTGGATCGCCCGATATAGCCCGAACTGATGCGTCCCCAAACGACATTCGAGATCGTCTTCTTTCGCAAACGCTGCAAATTCCCCTCCCTGCTTGCAACTCAACACCCAGTTTTCTATCTCGCTTCGGCTGAAGCGGTATTGCTGGTTCAAGCGGTAATAGGGAATCTTGCTATCGGATATCCATCGGCGGACCGTATCCTCGGAAACATCCAGAAGCTGCGCAACGTCTTTTAACTTTAGGTCCATTTTCATTCCTCAAAAAAAAATAATAAATAGCAGATACTATATTTAATTAAAAGTCAGAAAATAAACGAAGGACTTGCTCAGGCGACTGAGATTTCAACAGCGACTTTCGAAGGTCCACATTCTTAATGGCGGAGGTTAGCTGAGACAGGATTTGCAAATACTCGGACTGCTTATCTTCCGGCCCTCCGATCATAAAGATAATCCGGACAGGAGCCGTGTCGAGAGCGTTCCAATCGAGCCCTTTTTTCTTTTGTATGCCGATGGCAATGAAGAAATTTGGGAAATTTTTCATCTTGGCATGAGGAACTGCAACGCCCATTCCGATGCCGGTCGAAACCAATTTTTCCCGATGAAAAATCGCATTTCGGAAAAGAGTCTTATCGGGCAGCTTTCCTGCTTTAGCTAGCAATGCGATCAGGGAATCGATCGCTTCGTCGCGTGTATCAGCGTCTAGAAAAGAAATAAGATGAGAATCCAAAGATTCAAAGATCCTCATGTGCTCCTTTTTTCTTAAAGGCCTAAATAGATCCAAACGGAAGGGGCTAATGCGTGCCAGTATGGCCAAACTTACCCTCCCCTCTTTCTGTCCTGCTCAAACACTCTTTCAAGCAAAATTCAGCTTGGGCAACAGGAGCGAGCACCAATTGGGCGATCCTCATTTTCGGGGTGACGATAAACGATTCTTTCCCATGGTTGATCAAAATAACGCAAATTTCACCGCGGTAATCGGAGTCGATCGTTCCCGGCGTATTCAAGACGGTGACTTGGTTTTTGGCAGCGTATCCGCTTCTGGGACGCACCTGAATTTCATATCCTTCCGGAAGATCGGCGCGAACGCCCGTTGGAATAATCGCGGATGAGTTGGGAGCGATCACGATAGGCTGAGCAATATCAGCCCTTACATCCGCTCCTGAAGCCTGGGAGGTGGAATAAGTAGGGAGCAGCTCAGCGTCTGCTGTTTGAATAGGGACTGGAATTTTGCGTTGCATCATTGATTTCCAGAAGTTCTTTTAAACGGTGTGCCATTTTTTTGGCAAGCGGCTCTTCCTGACCTGGATCGAAAATCCGGTCATTGTCGGTCAGGAACTCTAGGAAAAACGAAAGCTTGCTCCGGAGATCGGACCGCTTGATGATGCAATCGATCATCCCCTTCTCGAGCAAAAATTCCGATTTCTGAGCCCGCGGCGGAAGTTTTTGTCCGATCGTTTGTTCCACGACTCGAGGGCCTGCGAATGCGATGAGAGCGTCGGGCTCAGCGATGATGATATCGCCGAGAGTCGCGAAAGAAGCGGTCACGCCGCCGGTCGTCGGATTAGTCAAAATCGAAATGTACGGAATTTTCTTCTCATGTAGCTTCGCTAGAGCGGCGGACGTCTTGGCCATCTGCATTAGGGAAAGGACCGATTCTTGCATCCTAGCGCCGCCTGAAGCAGAGACCGCGACGAGCGGAATATTGCAGGCCAGGGCCAGTTCGATCAGGAGCGCGAGCCGCTCTCCTACGACCGATCCCATCGAGCCTCCCATGAAAGAGAAATCGAGAATGGCTAACGCATAATTCCTGCCATCCAATTGACAAGTCCCCGTCGCAATGGCATCGTTCCGCCCGGTCTTCTGAGTCGCTTGGATTAAGCGATCCTTGTAGCTTTCCGTATCGACAAAGTCGATCGCGTCGACCGGGCTGATTTCCGTAAAATGCTCGACAAACGTTCCTGAGTCGGAGAGGAGATCGATCCTCTGTTTCAGAGATAGGCGGTAGTGGTAATTGCATTTCGGGCAGCAGTTGAGATTCTGCTGGAGCTCATTGGCGTGGATCAATTCGGAGCAGCCCGAACATTTGACCCATCCGCTAAATCCATCCTTTTTGGTCGTCTGGATTTTGATTTTTGGCTTATTTCTAGAAAACAGTCCCATGATTTGGGTTCAATATAGCACGTTGCTCGATACGAATCAAGCAAACCAATTCAAAATTTTATTGCTGCTTTTCCAAACACACCCATGACCTTATCTCTATTTCTTAAAGAAATTTTTTCAGCACCGCTAGAAAGTAAAAACATTGTAATTAATCAGACACTGCAGTAAAATTAGTTCATCAAAAAAAATCAAGGTGTTATAAGCTATGCCAATCTTAAATTATCAACCATTAGGGGCATCTATCACAATTCCCCCCCTAAAGAACCAAGCAAATGAAGAGACCTACACATCTCGAGTGAACATAGCTGGGGTAATTAACAATGGGTCTGTAGCCGAAAAAGAGAACAAGCTACGAAATCATAGGCTATTTTCGACAAGAAACGTGGCATTTGCTGGAGCTGCCTTGGCTATTGTCATAGCAGTACTAATAGTGGCAAATAAAGTTCTCGGAACTACACAGAGTCCTGACCTAACCCCATGCAGGATAGGCGAAGATACACAAACTCTATTCAAACGTGGTCAAAATTTTCACGACCTCTGGAGAAGAGATACCAGACATGAGTTTAAAGCATTCAACTGCTTTAAGATAGCAGCTGATCAAGGCCTCCTACAGGCGCAAATTCTTACTGCAGGATTTTATCAAACTGGAGTAGAAACTCGATATGCACGTGATGCGAACGATGCCATTAAGCTAGTTAGCGCAAAGGTTTTTCCTTCTCACGCAGATGCTATTCCATATCTTGAAATGGCTATAGCTCAAGGTTCTTTGGAAGCTCAGTTGGATCTTGCTTATTGTATCGAGAGATAAACAACCATACAAAAGCAGATGCTCTTCTCAAGGACGCTGCAGATAAAGGTTTGCCGGAAGCTCAGTACATATACGGACTGATTTGTTCTTCAAGTAAAGGCATGCCACAATCTGCTCAAGAAGCAGCTAATTTTTTAAAAAAAGCTGCTGATCAAGGTTTAGCAGAAGCTCAGTACGAGTATGGAATGAGGTGTTTGTTAGGTGAAGGTGTTTCGCAATCCGATGAAGAAGCATTCAAATACTTTAAAATGGCAGCTCCAACAGCAAATAAACATTTTGAACATGTTAACTATCAAGTTGGTCTTATGTATGAAACAGGCCAAGGTGTGACTCAATCCCATTCAGAAGCGATTAAGTATTATGAAACAATGGGTGAATTCGAACGGATTGCCCAGATCTATCTAGTTGGGAAAGGAGATGTACCGCAATCCGATGAAAAAGCATTTCACTATTTTAGCAAAATAGCGAATCTTCGTAGCGATACTACCGCTAAATACGAAATAGGTAAAATGTATGAAGAAGGCCGAGGAGGCGTACCACAATCCTACAAACAAGCCGTTGATTGGTATGAACGGGCTGCTAACGGGAGCGGAAAGCATGGAGGAGCTATGCAAAGACTTGTCGAGATCTATAAATCTGGGAAAGGAGACGTACCGCAATCTGATAAAAAAGTATTTAAGTATACTAGCGAGATCGCCCTTGGTGCGCTTCCAGCTTCTATGACCCAAGCGCAATATGAAACAGGTAAAATGTTTGAAGAAGGTAAAGGTGTCTCGTCTCCATCGATCAGAGGAGCTTGCATATATTATCAGAGTGCTGCCGCGCGAGGCCATGGAGAAGCTGCGAATGCTTTGGAGAGAATAGGCGAAAAAACTTGCGAGGAACAAATTGCTGCAAATCCCAGTGCTTTCTTCCAGATCCGCATTCCTCCCTCGATGTAAAGCCATCTTTTTGCGATTTTTTACATACAGGCTTTGGCGAAGCGCTCTTCGATATTCTTCCAGTTGAATACCTGCCAGATCGCTTTCACGTATTCGGCCCGCACGTTCTTGTATTGAAGATAGTAGGCGTGTTCCCAAACGTCGATACCGAGGATAGGGACCAGCGCATGGGTACTCAGAGGATCTTGATTGGAGCAGGTCGTGATCTCAAGCCGCTTCAAGGTTTTGTTGTAGCCGAGCCAGCCCCATCCTGAACCTTGGATACCGATGGTTAGCGCAGTTAATTTTTCCTTGAACCCTTCGAACGAACTGAAATCGCGGTGGATCATTTTGGCCAACTCTCCTGATGGGCCTTGGTTCACTCCTTTGGAAACGGGGGCAAGGATTGTCCAAAAAATGCTGTGGTTGATATGGCCGCCTCCATTGAATTTGATGGCCGACTGGAGCGCGATCATCGATGCGACTTCATTTTTGCTTTCTGCTTCATGGTATTTTTCCAAAGCGGCGTTCAAGTTCGTCACGTAGCCCTTGTGATGCTTAGAATAGTGCAGTTCCATGATTTCCGCCGAAATGACCGGCTCGAGCGCATTGAAATCATAGGGAAGATCGGGGATCTGATAATTGGGTTTTTCCTGGGTTGCTATCACGAGGGCCTCCTGACTTAAAATTCGCATTATACTCTAGTTTGTACGATTTTTTGCGAGCGCAGATCTCGACTTTATACAATTTTTGGCGCGCAGCCTCAGAGGAGGCGCTCTGCAAATTTGCCAGCGGCATCTCTTGGAGATGCCGTCACAAAATTGTACAAAGTCGAGCAGATCATATCCTAGCGAAAAAATATTCTTCCAGAGTCTTTTTTGTGATAGGACCTATAGATGTCAAGGCGATCCGTCGAGGAACTGAAGAAAAAATCTGAAAGAAGGCGTGGACGGTACTTGAGCTGGTGAAGATGATTTCATCGAAATCAGCCAGTTCCGGCACCGGCTCAGGTCTCTGAAAAACCGTATCATAAAGATCGAATCCATAATGGCTGAGGTTCTCCGCCTTGAGATATTCGGCCAAAAAGGGCCGGGCCAGTTTCGACCTGGGATAAAGGAGGAACGCCCCATCCAGATCAAGCGTTGCGAGAAGAGCGGCGACTCCTTCTTGAGTCGCTTCAGGAGCGATCCATGGAGCAGAGGCGCCTCGGCCCCCGATCTCTTTGGCTGTCGTTTCTCCGATCGCGACGGTTTGTTTTCCATGGAAGTTGCCGGGCCAATGCCGAACTCCATTTTTGCTGGTA
Source organism: Chlamydiota bacterium (assembly GCA_013285585.1). Taxonomy (GTDB): domain Bacteria; phylum Chlamydiota; class Chlamydiia; order Chlamydiales; family SM23-39; genus CAIPFQ01. The sequence goes on along the minus strand of JABDHH010000010.1, from coordinate 22,538 downwards.
AAGATCGCATGGGTGCATCTGTCCCAAATCCCCAAAGCCTCTCGAAGTTCGGAGGAATCGATCCGTTCGGTGCGGATGACGGGATAATGAAACACCCCAGGAGGGGCGTCAATCCCAAGATAGAGGGTTCTATTTGGGTATAAGAGCATGGAATATCTGTTGTATTTCCTCATCATCTGAGCGCGCGACGATCGCAAGCCTTCCTTGTAAAGGGATCGTGTTTCCGGGAAGCAAGATCCGGTTCAGGTGAGTCAGTTTTAGCCGGATGAGAGCGGCTTCGGCAACTACGATGCCGTCTGCTTCTCCCGTAGACAGTTTCGCTATCCTCTCTTCGATCGTCCCGCGCAAGTCGGTAAAAACGCAATTGGGGCAAAGCCGTTTTACGATATCTTCGCGTCTTTGGCTCGAAGTGGCGATCACACTGCCTGAGGGCAGAGTGGAAAGAGACTCCCCTTTGCGGAAGACGAGGCTATCCTGCGAACCGACCCCCTTCGTCAAAGCGGCGAGGACCAGTCCTGCGGGAAGAGGCTCGGGGAGGTCTTTAGCAGAATGGATCGCGATTCGGATCTTTCCGGAAAGGAGCAGCTGATCCAAATCTCGGGTAAAAAAATCGGTTTTCTCTAGATCGCGGAGGGTTGTGGTTCGATCGCGGTCGCCAGGACTTTCCGCCCAAACCGGATCTAAAATCAAACGGGGATGGAGAGCTCTGCGAATTTCCTCAAACTGGGCTTTGGAAAGCGGCGAGGAACGGGCGCCGGCTTTGATCTTCACCGAACCTCTTGAAAGACGCTCTGGATCGCCGCATCCACTAAATCCACTCCGATCAACTCAATCTTTTCTCTTATGCCCGGTGAAATTCCTTTTAAATTCCTTTTGGGCAGGATGCACCTCTTGAATCCCATGTGGATCGCCTCTTTCAGCCTTGTTTCAATCCGGCTGACCGGACGAACCTCGCCGCCTAAACCGACTTCGCCGAGAACTACGAGATCGGCGGGCAAAAACCGGTTGGCAAATGACGATGCGATAGCAAGGAGAATCCCTAAATCGATCGCAGGTTCGATGATCTTGAGCCCTCCGGCAAGAGCGACAAAAACATCGCAATGGTGGAGCTGATAGCCGACCCGTTTTTCAAGGACCGCGAGGAGCAAGGCGAGTCGGTTTTGATCGAGCCCCGTAGATCTCCGGGAAGGGGTGGAAAAAGCGGTGGGCGTCACTAGCGCTTGGATCTCCAGCAAGAAAGAGCGCGCTCCTTCGAGGCCAGGGACGATCGCCGATCCGGTCACATCCCGGATCCTCCCTTCCAAAAAAGCAAGAGACGGATTCTCTACTTCGCAAAGACCTGTTTCCTTCATTTGAAAAATGGCGATCTCGTCTGTCGGACCGAACCGGTTCTTGATGACGCGCAAGAGACGATAGCCGTGCTGCTTGTCTCCTTCGAAATCCAGGACCGTGTCTACGAGATGTTCCAAAACGCGCGGCCCCGCCAATTCTCCTGATTTTGTCACGTGGCCGATCAAAAAAGTCGTGATTCCTTCCCCTTTGGCCAAGTGCATGAACTCGGTTGCGATCTCGCGCACTTGCACAACTGAACCCGGAGAGGAAGGAATTTCCGATTTGTAGACGATTTGGACCGAATCGACAATTGCGATATCGGGCTTGAGCTTGTCGATTTGGACCCGTATGGAACCGAACATCGTTTCGCTTAAAAGATAGAGGTTCGGATGATCGATGCCAAGCCGCCTTGCCCTTAGGGACGTCTGCTCGGCGGATTCTTCGCCGCAGACATAAAGCACTGTGAGATTTTGCGACGCGAGAGCATTTGCGATTTGAAGAAGAAGCGTCGACTTGCCGACTCCAGGCTCTCCTCCTACGAGAATGAGAGATCCCCCGACGATCCCTCCTCCGAAAAGGCGGTCCAATTCTCCCATCTTCGTGGCCAGCCGCTTCGATTCATCCATCTGAACATCGCGGATCCTAACAGGCTTTGCGCTCTCTGTCCGCTTTGTTTCGAACCGGGGCTTTTTTTCCTCGACCGAAACCTCTTCGACCAGAGTATTCCAATTTTGACAGGAAGAGCAGCTCCCCGTCCATTTCAGTTGGTTATGGCCGCATTCCCGACAAGACCAGAGGACTTTCGTTTTATTCATTTGACATCCAATTTGGCAAGCGCGACGAAAGCGGCCCTTTGCTCTGCTTCCTTTTTCGAAGCGCCCATTCCGATCCCCAGCTCATTCTCATTCACCGAAACAAGAACATGAAAGATTTTTGCGTGATCTGGCCCAGTCTCATCGACTACTTTATATGCGGGTGCCCTCTGAAATTTCTTTTGAGAATAGTCCTGCAGCTCAGCCTTGTAATTGCGCGGAGGGCTGCCGATCACTTTTTCGATTTCCGCTTCGAAATGACAGAGAAGAAACGATTTGACGACTTGAGATCCGCCATCGAGGTAAATGGCCGCAATCAGAGCTTCGAACACATCCGCTTGGATCGAGGCTTTGGCATGTCCTTCGTTGATCCGCTCACCCCTCCCTAATAGGATCGACTCGGCTAGCCCGAGCTTTTGGAGATAGAGGGCGCAGGAGCTGGCGTCGACGAGACGGGACCGGAGCTGCGAGAGCTGCCCCTCGGGATGGCCAGGCAGGCGGTGGTAAAGGTAATCGGCAATCACGAGGCCTAAAACAGAATCGCCCAGGAACTCAAGCCGCTCATTGTGATAGACCGCGCTCCCTTTCGCCTCGTTCACAAAAGAACGATGGATAAAAGCTAATGTCAGAAGCTCCTTATTTTCAAAGATATAGCTCAGCTTTTCCTCGACGGAAGAAAGATTTTGTTTGAACATTTCTAAAAGATTCATACCTTCCATACTAAGTTCAAAGAGAGATTTTCATCTATCGCAAAACCACCGTCTTGCAGTATTATTTCCCTCCTATGGCCAAGCTGAATCATCATTTTTCTAAGCTATCGGGCAACTACCTCTTCCCTGAGATCGAGAAGAGAGTGGCTGACTACCGTCAAAAAACTCCTCATTGCAAGCTGATGGACCTCGGCATCGGCGACATCACGCAGCCCCTTCCTGCATCCGCAGTTGCTGCCCTTGCCGGAGCCGCTCTTGAAATGGGCAAACAAGGAGCATTCCGAGGATACGGACCTTCAGAGGGATATTCCTTCTTGAGGGAAGCGATTGCTTCGGTCGAGTACGCAGGGCTTGAGATAGATCCTAGCGAAATCTTTATTTCCGACGGCGCCCAGAGCGACATCGCCAATTTCCAAGAACTTTTCGATATCGATAACCGGATCGCGATTCCCGATCCAACCTATCCGGTCTACCTCGATTCGAACGTGATCGCCGGCCGGACGCGCGCCCTTCTCAAAACAGGACGGCATGGCGGTGTAACCTATCTGCCCTGTACAGAAGAAAATGAGTTCAAACCCCAAGTTCCGACTATCCCCATCGACTTGATCTACCTCTGTTCTCCGAATAACCCCACAGGCACTGCGATGGACCGGAAGCTTCTCAAGCAATGGGTCGATTATGCAAAGGAAAACAACGCGATCCTTCTTCTCGACGGCGCCTATTCGGCATTTATTACAGACCCCGATGCTCCGCAGAGCATTTTTGAGATCGAGGGAGCCCGAGAAGTCGCTGTCGAATTCCGCACATTTTCAAAATCGGCGGGATTCACTGGCCTGCGCTGTTCTTATACGGTCGTGCCTAAAGGTTTGAAAATCTACGATTTTGGTTCGATTCACTCCCTTCATGCGCTTTGGAACCGGCGCCACGCTACGAAATTCAACGGCGTGGCCTATCCTATACAACGGGCCGCCGCCGCCCTCTTCACTCCCCAAGGACAGAAAGAGGTCAAGGCGCTCGTAAGCTCCTATCTTGAACGGGCGCGCCTCTTCCGCCAAGGGCTGGCCAATTTGGGGTATACAGTGTATGGCGGCCAAGACTCTCCTTATCTTTGGTGCAAGACGCCGCCAAAAGTCTCTTCTTGGAATTTCTTCGATTATCTCTTGCAAAGCCATCAGATCGTCTCCATTCCTGGAAGCGGGTTTGGCCATGCGGGAGAAGGGTTCATCCGCTTCTCGGCGTTCGCAGACTCCTCTGCCTTAGGCGAAGCGCTACAACGACTGAAAAGCGGATGACCCGATGCGCACTTTGATGACTGCCCAGCAAACTGCTTTTTTTACGCAAAACGGATACATCGAAGTCGAAGGTTTGAACTTCGATCCGGAGGAAGTCTTCAAAGTTGCTCGAACCGCCTCGAACACCCAGTCTTTCGGCCGCGACTTATGGAGGAAAGAAGCATTTTTGAGCCGCCTTCTCTTGCGGAAGATGACTCCGGCGGTAACACATCTCATCGCAAAACCCGTCCGCCTTGCCTGCGACCAATGGATACCGGCTTTTTCCTTCGACAAGGCGTGTCCTGCCAAAGACCTTTTCTGCATTCAAGGGCTTGTTCTCTTTGCGATTTTCACTGCTGCCGAGATCCCGGCTCCTGTAAGGCGGGCAGCAGCCCTCGGCATCCCTCCATTTTCCGGCCGCCCGAGCAGCGTCCTGTTTGTCAAGCCCCACATCGTCCTCGATTGGCCGCTCCTGTCCAAATCGCCCGTCGAGCTTTATCTTGCCGCCTACGCTCTTCCCAACAACGCCGTCTACGTTCACAATTTGAAAGATCCAGCCACTCATTCTTTGAAAGAACTCGGCTATGAGTTTGGCGATATCTTAACCGAATCCCATCACCCGATCATCAATATATACTGATCCATCGACATCTCGGTACACTCCCTCTTCCATTTGCCGAAATTCATTCAAATCTTAGGCTCGCTTCTGTACAATCAGTAAACCGACTTCATAAGTAATGAACCTTTTCCACCTTTTTCTCCTCTTATCCGTCATTGCCGTTTGGGGAATCAATTTCGTCGCCATCAAAACAGGGTTGATGGGACTCCCTCCAATCTTTCTTTGTTTTGCCCGCTTTCTTTTTTGCCTCCCTGCCCTCCTCTTCGTTAAGCGGCCGCCTGTGTCTTTTAAACTGATCGCAACATACAGTCTGCTCATGTTCGTTTTGCAATTTTCCGTCCTGTTCATTGCAATGAGGTCGGGTATTTCTGCCGGGCTGGCATCGGTCCTCCTCCAATTCCAATCCTTTTTCGCCATCGCGTTTGCCGTGCTTTTCATGGGAGAAAAATATCATGTATGGCAAGGAGCCGGCGCACTTGTGGCGTTCCTTGGCCTTGTGTTAATCGCAGCTCATGTCGGCGGAGATGTCACCCCCTCGGGATTGATCCTCATCCTCATCGCTTCCGTTATGTGGGCCGCGGGAAGCGTTTTAGCGAAAAAAATGAAAGGGAGCGCGTTATCGCTTGTCGTATGGAGCAGCCTGCTTGCCTGCCCGCCTCTCTTGATTCTCTCTTTTCTCTTCGAGGGTCGGGAAACGATCGTCGCATCCATTCGCAATCTCTCCTGGATCCACTTCGGCGCTGTTTCCTATATCGCCCTCATATCGACCCTTTTCGGGTTCGGCATTTGGAATTGGCTCCTCCAACGCTACCCTCTGACCAAACTTTCTCCTTTTACTCTTTTGGTCCCTATCGTCGGGATGCTGAGTTCCGCCTTTTTTTTAGGAGAAGAGCTCCATTGGTGGAAACTTGCTGCAGCGGGATTGATCGCGGTCGGAGTCGGCATTAACGTCCTGGCTTCCAGAACTCACGAATCAATCAGAATATCAACTACTTATACCAAATGATTTTCTCTCTCTTTGCCTCATTAGCCCTTTCCGCTGCCCCACAAGCAGTGGTTTTTGACTGGGGCAAAGTGTTAGCCGATCCCGATCGAAAAATGATCGTCGCTTTCCTTTGCGATAGCTTAGGGATAACCAAGGAGGAATTCGAGCAGGCCAATCTCCAAAAACACGAACAACAGGTTTCCGAAACCGAGTTTTGGGTAGAATTTGCAATGAAACAGGGGCGAGCTTTACCCGAAGATTGGAGTGAAAGATACAGATCGGTTTCCCGGGCCGCCTTGAACGTCGACAATGAGATGTACGCGCTTGTCGACGAGTTGAAAGCGAAGGGAATTCCCGTCGCCCTCCTCTCGAATATCCAAAAACGGTATGCCGACCTGATTCACAGTTTTGGACTCTACGAACCTTTCGCCCCCTGCCTTCTGTCAGGAGAAACCGGTATCGCTAAACCCGATCCGAAGGCCTTCGAGCTCCTCTTGCAAGCTCTTTCCCTCCCCGCCTCCGATGTCGTCTTTATCGATGACTTGGTGGCAAATATCGAAGCGGCCCGCAACTCGGGGATAGACGCAATCCAATTCGAATCGCTTAGCCAATTGAAAAAAGAACTCAGCCAAAGAGGTCTGCTCTAAGAAGCTCGAGGCAATTGCAAAACTCCCGGCGCCAGAAAAATCGATGATTTTCAGCCAGTTTGCCTGAGAGACTGTCCCCGAACTTCGATCTTGAGCAAATCTAAGAAGCGTGCAAGCCCATCTGTTCCTCGAGAGAAAAGAGGATGGCGTCTGCGATGAGCTCGGCGGATGCTTCATCCGTCGGATCGATCGCCTGCCCTCCTGCTGCATCCCAGATGAGCTGATCGATCAGGAGACGCACATCTTCGGGCAAATTCAATAGCCCTTCCACCCCCTCTCCGATCCTTCCATAATAAAAGGCCTCCGCAATCTCAGCCTGCTTGCAAAGCGCCTTTGAATATTCTTCGATTCCGTAAGCAGCTCCTTCTGGACTCATGCGCACCCCGCAATTGCAGTCCGTCGGATCTGCTCTACTTGATAATCGCTTAATGCTGCGAACATGGGGGCTAGAGAATTCGTATTCAGAACTGCATGGCCGACTTTCTTCAGTCGGTCTACAAAATCCTTGAGATCGTGTATTACAGGTTTGGCTTGAGCGAATTGCAAATGCTTGAGTTGCTCTGTTACTGCATCCCGAACTTTTGGATCATCGACAAGGGAGGCTTCAAACTGAATTTCATCAAGCTTTTCAGTGACCTCTTCCGGAGGCAAATATTGTATCAACGAGGACAATATCTTGATTTTCGAAATCAAATCCGAAGCGTGGCTGAGCTTGTTGATTTCTCGATCGATAAGAGCCGGTTTCTTAGCATCTAAACGATTCAGCAATCCGACTGCGACCCCGCGGGTTTTGTCTGTTGTCTGAATCACGATTTGCTGTTCGATCTCTTCTATATCTTGCAATGAGAGATCATCTCCCATACGGGCTTCAAATGAAGCCATTTGACTCATTTCCTTAGAAGGAAAGGCTGTACTTCCCATAGCGATACTCCCAACTTTTACATGATTAAATTACGAGAGAGGTTATTATTAACAGATCTCTCCTTTATCCATATTACACAAAAAGTAATTAATAATCAAGAAGTAAATATTATTTTAATCGCCAAAATATCGACAAGTAGATGTTTATACCAAATATCAGAAATAACGTTGGGTTTGGCTACGTCAGCTCTGCAACAAATTTTTCGTCTTCACTCGTGCCTTGCCATGCTGGCAATGGTCACTCGTTCCAGACAAAAAATTTGTGCAGCTTCCTTGCCAAACTTAACGTTATTTCTGATATTTGGTATTATATCGATTGATTAAAAATATTACTTAACAAATTATATATCCATATATTTAAATTAATTGAAATTAAAGATCAGAAACATTATAATTATAGTTTGTATGAAACAAGGCAAATTATGAACCATACTCTCAAATCAGTTGCGGATGGAGAATGGTCATCGCGGACCGTATCCCAAGAAGGCTTGATGCTAACGATCGATGGCATAGGCACCAAGAGAAATATCTGCACAGCCATTGGAAGCGGAGCTGAAATCGCCAATACTTCCGCGAAGATGGTCAGCGTCATCGCGGGAGGGCTTGTCCCGATATTCCAAATCGCTGGAGGGTTAATCTACTTGGCATCGGCCGCCGCGCATACCATTCCGAACGCCCACGCAGAGTATAACGGTGCGAGCCAAGAATATTCGGCTGCAGTACTAAGCCACAATCCCAAAAAAATTCAACAGGCTGCAGAAGGAATCGCCGTTGCAAGAATGGGCTTAACCAACCAATATTTGTATGGTACGGTGGGAGCCTCAATGACTTCTTGCGGAGTTCTCACATTGATGAGTCCCGCCGGAGCCGGCCTATTTGGATTCACACCTGTAGTTGCGACCGGCGCCGCCGCATCCGCTGGCGCTGCGCTCGGCGGTGTCTATGCTGTAAGGGGAGCTGTGGTGATAGGAAGGTCTCTTTACAACCTTAAATATTTGAATCAATTTGAGAAAGAACTCAAAGAAAATCTAAAACTGAATGGCTCTACTAAAAACAGTCTTGAGAGCTCAGTTGACAACACAATTAAGATGATCAAAAAAATCGGACTTGAGACGAACGCCTTGAAGCGGCGCATTGGAGACACTACGCAACTTGGATCAAATGCCAGCTTGGATGAGAAAATTCGTTATTTAGAAGCTGTGGACAAGGGAATCCACGAGAAACAGCTTCAGCAAAAACTGAACCTTATTATCGGCTTTGCAATGTTCCTCGGCGGTTTGGCCGCTATTACGGCCATCTTTTTCACCGGGGGGCTGGCTATCCCTATCATCGCACTCGTCTCCGCAGTCTTCTTCACGGCAATGGAAGGGATCTTCGCTGCCTATGATTCCAGCCGCGTCTTCGAAAAATTGAGAAAGAAGCTCTATACGCCTTCGAAAGAAATCGAATCGCTCAAAAAATTGCACAACCGAATAAAACTAGAACCCCCTGCCGTGATTCTTCAGCCAAAGCCCGCAAGCTGGAGTCATTGGATCCGCAATACACTCGGCTATCCGAGGAAATACTCTTTTGATATGGAAATGCAAGCGTTGACCGACACTCCTCGAAGATAATTGCCAAGCAGGATCAACGATGGGAATTGTTTTTTCGCTTCCTCTTCGAAACGAGCGAGCCGTTTCCCATAGCCGACATAAAATTGCGGGATCGCCGCTTTCGCCAAATGGGCTGAAGTAAAAATAGGCTCGGCATCGACCCCAAGATACCTCTTCATCACAGCGATTGCCTCTTCCACGTTTCCCTCGCGCATCATCAAAGTCACTCGTGTCTTTCCTGACGGGCTCTGCTGAGGAAAGATGGCCGAATCCCAGATCATGCCGAGCAGATTCTCCCCTTCTTGGGTCGGCACGAGATAACCGAACCCCTTTTTCGGCAAACAATCGCCATCGTAAGCGAGATGGACGATCCAAAGATCGGCCTCATAAAAATCTCTCCAAAGACCTGTTATTTGGCCGATCGTAGAGCCGTTCAAAGCGGAGACGACAAGATCGGCAGGATAGAATGCGCCGTTTGCAATAACGCCGTCATGACGGATTGTTTCCACTGTAGTTTCGAAGCGGATGTCCGCCCTAGACTGCAGAGCGAGCTCCTCGATCAAAGTCCCCATTCCGCTTTGGAGGGTGAACAATCCTTTACGTCCTTTTTTCTTATTTGAAAATTGAGAAAAGAAAGCGCCGAGCACTAAAGACCCTCGCTCTTGTTCCCATCTGTAGAGAAAAGGGAAGCAGGACCGAATCGAAAGCTTATGGATATCGCCGGCAAAAATCCCGAGGGCCATTGGATCGATCAGCGTATTTGCGATTTTGGGGCCGAGCCGCCTAGCTGCGAAATCATAAATCGATTCGTCTTCTCCTTTACCTTTAGGGATGAATGGTTCTCGAATGAGAGGGAGGATCAGCATCGGCAAGAATGAGGCGGCCCTTCGGAGCTTTCCTTTGCAGAAAAGGAAGCGTCGCTCTGCGCATGGGTCAGAAAAAATCAACTGAGAGCTGAGTCCGGTTTCTTCAATCAATTCGACAAGATGCGAACTCCGGTTTGCCGCAAAGGTGCGCGGACCTTGCTCGAACAACAACCCATTTTCATGGCTCGTCTGGATCCAACCGCCTAAACGGTCCTTTTGCTCTAGGAGAGAAATTTCCGCATTCGGATATTTTTTTCGCGCATACCACGCGGCGCTCAATCCCGAAATCCCTCCGCCGAGGATAGCGATCTTCATACAGCCCTCGAAAATTGACCTGTTCCCAAATAGGCATCGAACACAGAAGCGACAATCCGAATGAACAGCCGCCCAAGCGGGGTCGGTAGGATTTTTTCCTGCGTCTCTTCGATCAACCCTTCTCGTTTCAACAGTTTGAGCCTCTCTTTCTCCTGAGAAAAATGGACATCGAAATCGAGGCCGAAACATCGGAAGAACTCGAACTTGTCCAGTTCGAAATGACACATCAAGGTTTGAATGACAAAGCGGCGTCTGATGTCCTCTTCGCTCAATGAGAAGCCTCGGGAAACAGGCATTTCTCCGTTGCCTATTTTTGCCTGGTAGTCTTCGAGCGCTTTGACATTTTGAAAAAAACTGCTCTCCAAAAATCCGATCGAAGTCAGACCAAAGCCCAGCATGTCATCTGCGAGCTGCACCGTATACCCCTGGAAATTTCGAGTGAGTTTTTTTTCCCTATACGCATTGGCAATCGAATCGCCCTCGAGAGCGAAATGGTCCATTCCGATCGCAAGATAGCCTCCATCCATGAACTTCTCTCGCGCCTCGGTATAAATCCGAAACTTGTCTTCGGTCGAGGGGAGATCCGAATCGGAAATCGCCTTTTGGTGTGGTTTGAGCCAAGGAACTTTGGCGTACGAATAGAATGCGATCCGGTCGGGTTTCAGGGCGAGGAGTTTTTCAGCGGTTTTAGAAAACGAGGCTGGGGTTTGCAAAGGAAGCCCATAAATCAGGTCGATATTGATTCCACTGAATCCGAGATCCCTCGCCCTCCGATAGGTTATCACGGTCATTTCTTCGGTTTGACGCCGCTTGACCGCTTCCTGCACTGCTGGGTCGAGATCTTGTACCCCGAAGCTCACTCGATTGAATCCGAGGCGGCGTAAAACAGTGAGTTTGGTTCCTTCATCTTCGAAAACGGTGCGGGGATCGATTTCAATCGAAATCTCCGCCTCTTCAGTGAAATCGAAACATTCATGAAGACGGGCCATCAAGATTTCGAACTGTTCCTCAGTCAAGGAAGTAGGAGTCCCTCCTCCGAGATGGAGTTGAGAGACAGCCCTTTTCTTCGAAAAATAACGAGCCGTCTTTTCAATTTCTTGAATGAGGTGGCGAACATAGCGCTCTTGCCGCTCCGGCTGGCGGTTCAGTACAACGGAGCAGCCACAAAAAAGGCACATGGACTTGCAAAAAGGAATGTGGAGATAAATCGAAAGAAGCTTTTCGGTCCGGTCGAAAGCGTGGAGCTTTTCGATGAGAAGATCTTGGGCGATCGGGTGAAACTGCGGAGCAGTCGGATAGCTCGTATAGCGGGGAACGGGACGGTCGAATTTTGCAAGCGAAGCAGGATCTACTCGGATTACTTCTGTCCGGATCATGTTTCCTGCAGGGCATCGACAAGGGTCCTCACCGCCTCAACCGACATGTCCGGCTTCACGCCATGGCCAAGCCCTGCGATGAATCCGGGATCTCCCAGCATGCTTTCTCTCAGCTCCAATGCTTTTTGCCGGATCATTGGAAAAGGCGCGTAGAGGAGATCGGGGTCGAGATTGCCTTGTAAAACTTGTTTTGTTTTCTTTCGAACCGTAAGAAGAGGCGACTGCCAATCGAGGCTTAGGGCGCAGGGAAGCTCGGAGAGATCATCCAAATGATTTCCCGCTCCTCTCATGAAAAGGATCGCAGGTGCGTCAACCGCTGCAATCATTTTCCGATAGTAGGGAAGGCAAAACTGCCTGAAATGCTCTTTCGACAATACGTTGGCCCAAGAATCGAAAATCTGCAAAGCCGATGCGCCAGCTTCTTTCTGTCTTTGCATATAGGCGATCGAAATATCGGAAATCCGGTCGAGCAGGCTCTCGAAACTTACCGGAAAGCGATAGGCCCACCGTTTTGCTCCATCGATCCCCCCTTCGACAAGATAGGTCGCTAACGTGAAGGGAGCTCCGCAAAACCCGATCAGCGGGACTTTGAGGCGCGGGACGGTCAGGCGGATCGCTTCGATGACCGGATCGAGCTTCTTGAGATCGGATGATAAAAAAGGAACCTTGTCGGGAGTCACAAATGGATCGACTCGGGGGCCTTCGGAAAAATCGAGGCAAAGCCCGAGGGCTAAAGCGACGACCGAGATATCGGAGAAAAGGATCGCCGCATCGACCTGCAGCTCATTGACTGGCATCAGGGTGATATCCGATGCGAGTTCCGGAGTGAAGAACAAGGTTTTCAGGGAATACTTTTCCCTCAGCGCACGATACATCGGCATATAGCGTCCTGCCTGACGCATCAGCCAAACGGGAGGGCGGCCGCGGTTTTCGCTTTTCAAAGCATCCACTAAAAGCGACATTCCTGGACCTTCCGAAGTTAACCACTATGGACTGTACTGTATTACTTTTTGCACATGAGCCTTTCTACAATCGCGTCGACGGTGAAGCCAAATTCTTGCGCGAGATCGGCTGCCGGCGCCGAATGGCCGAACCTTTCCATGCAAATCGCGACGCCGTCCATTCCGATGTATTTATGCCAGCCGAACTCGGAGCCCGCTTCGATTGCAACCCGCGTCCCTAAATCTCCGCCGGTGATCAAGTGTTTGTAGGAATCGTCCTGTTTTTCGAAAAGAGCCCATGCGGGCATAGAGACGACTCGGACGCTCTTGCCCATCTGCTCGAGCCGCTCGGCAACATCCAGGGCCAAAGAAAGTTCGGACCCTGTCGAAAAGAGGGTGAAATCGGGCTTTCTTTTCTCTTTTTTCACGATATAGGCTCCGCGGGCCATCCCATGTTCGAACGAGACGTTGGTCTGGGAAAGTTCGGGCAGAGGCTGTCTGGATAGAACGATTGCCGTTGGGCCTTGATAACGGAGGGCCGAGATCCATGCGTGGCGCACTTCATGGGCATCCGCCGGACGGATCACATGGAGATTAGGCATCGCGCGCAAGCTGGCCAATTGTTCGATCGATTGGTGCGTGGGTCCATCTTCGCCGAGGAAGATCGAGTCATGAGTAAATTGATAAATAACGTGGTAAGGCGTAAGCGCAGCGAGGCGGATCGCATTGCGCATGTAATCGGAAAAAGTGAAAAAAGTTCCGCAATAAGGCTGGAACATTCCTAGGAGGGACAATCCGCTCGAGATCGTGGACATGGCGAATTCCCGGACGCCGTACTTGATGTTCCGCCCCTGGAAATTGTCGCTCGTCACGATAGGGAATGATTTCATCATGGTCAGGTCGGAACAGGAAAGATCAGCGGAGCCCCCAAGAAGCTGCGGCAGGATGCTGCCCAGTATCTGCAATACGGCCTGCGAGGCAGCTCTGCCGCCGATCGGAGATTTGATCTCCACTTTCTTGAGCGTCTCTTCCAAATCGGCAGGAAGAAACCGTGATTGCATCTTTTGAAATTCGGCGGCCAAATCGGGATGGTTGACTGACCAGCGCCTGAAAAGATCATTCCACTCGGCCTCCAGAGCAGCTTCCTTTGGCAGCTTCTGCTCGAAAAAAGAACGAACCGACTGCGGGACATAAAATTCTTCTTTAGGCAGTCCAAGAGCTTCTTTCGATGCGAGAACCTCTTCGGGCCCTAAAGGGCTGCCATGAGCTTTGGCGGATCCGGCTTTATGCGGGGAGCCTTTTCCGATCACTGTTCGCAACACGACCAAGACAGGCCTTTCCTGTTTCCTGCGGATTTCGTTAAACGTCATTTCCATCCCATCGAAATCATAGCCGTCGATATCATATACGTCCCATCCATAGGCTTTGTAGCGTCCCTTCGTATCCTCGGAAAAACATTCAGACGTCGGCCCGTCGAGGCAGATATGGTTGGAGTCATAAATCAAGACCAAATTGTCGAGCTTGAGATGCCCGGCAAACGAAGAGGCTTCGGAAGAGACCCCCTCCATCATACATCCGTCGCCTGCGATGCAGAATACCTTGCCGGTGAAAAGGGGATATTCCTCTCGATTGAAACGGGCGGCCAGCAGTTTCATCCCGAGCGCCATCCCGACAGCATTGCCTACACCTTGACCTAAAGGTCCGGTCGTCGCTTCGACTCCGTCCGTCATCCCAAATTCAGGATGGCCCGGCGTTTTGGAATGAAGCTGGCGGAACTGCTTGATCTCGTCCAGAGAAAGCTTAAAGCCGGACAAGTGAAGACAAGAGTAGAGCCACATAGATCCGTGGCCAGCGGAGAGGACGAGCCGGTCGCGGTTCATCCATCTCGAATGTTTCGGATTGTGTCGCAAATGAACGCCATAGAGGAAGGCGCCAAGCTCCGCACAGCCCATGGGCATTCCGGGATGGCCGGAATCGGCTTTCTGCACTGCGTCCATCGAAAGTCCGCGGATCGTTCCCGCGACCTTGGCCAATTGTTTTTTGAGATCTTCATCCATACAGGTTCCTTTTTGAACCATTTTCAGCTAGAAGGCCTTATCCCTGCAAGAAGTTCTTACCAGTCAGGCCACGCCGAAGGCAAAGTATTTTTTGAAAAAATCTCATAGATTGAATAAAAACAAACGAATCAATATAATACACATATGAAATTAACAAATTACCTAAATAACGACATAATAATAGAAACAAACAGAACGGATCAAAACGGCTTGAAAAATCTTCTGGTCCGTCTAAATGCCGCGTAAGCAAAAAAAGAAGCTTCCACGCCCTCTGAAGGATACCGGGTTCTATTCGAAGAAACACCCAATTTCCAAGCTCGGCTGATTCCTATGGGGAGGGTTGAGAAAAACAGCGAAACTTTCCGGAGTGCCCGAAAATGAGAGCCGATACCAAGCAAACGATTGCCCTTTCTGCGCCTCTGATGTAAAAGTCCATAGAGTCTTTCAAGACCGGCATCGAGCTGCTGCGGTATCCAAAATCTCTATATTGGAGAGATCCGGCTTAATAGGATGCCTAACGGGAACAGGGGTTACCAGCACGAATTACAAAGATCTCTTGCATAAAGAATAGCGCCTCCCGTGTACGAATTTTCAGATTTACAATCACTCCTCAACAGCCAAAGCTTGCAAAGGGCGGACGCGTTCGGTAAACTTGCTCTTCTTAATCAGTAGCAGAGTTTATTATGCTGTCCCAAGAAATCCGGCGATCGTTCCTCAACTATTTTAAGACGCAGGGACATACGATCGTCCCTTCGTCCCCCGTCATTCCGCACGATGATCCGACCCTCCTGTTCATCAACGCGGGAATGAACCAATTCAAAGATATATTTTTAGGCAAATCGAAGCGCGACTATACCCGGGCCGCCACTACACAAAAATGCATCCGCGTCGGAGGGAAACACAATGATCTCGAGAACGTGGGCCACACCACCCGCCACTTGACGTTCTTTGAAATGCTGGGGAATTTTTCGTTTGGCGATTATTTCAAAAAAGAAGCGATCGCCTACGCCTGGGATGTCGCCACTCACGTTTTCGCCTTCGACCCGGAAAGGGTGTGGGTTTCTGTCTACAAAGACGATGACGAAGCCTTCGCTCTCTGGGAAAAGCATGTACCCCATAAACGGATCGTCCGATTCGGCGAAAAAGAAAATTTCTGGACCATGGGCGATACGGGGCCTTGCGGGCCTTGCTCTGAACTTCTTTATGACCGGGGCCCTAAATACGGCTCGGCTCCCAGCCCCAAAGAAGACCTTTCCGGCGAGCGCTATCTCGAATTTTGGAATTTGGTCTTCATGCAATTCGAGCGCTCGGGCAGCGGAAAAATGGAGCCGTTGCCGAAAAAATCGATCGATACCGGATCGGGTCTTGAGCGAATCGCCTCCTTGAAGCTCGGCGTAGAAACGGTCTTCCAAACCGACGTCTTGAGAGGACTGATCGCCGCGGCGGAAAATGTCAGCGGCAAAAAATACGACCCTGAGAACGTGGAACTCGCTCCGGCCTTCCATGTAATCGCAGACCACATCCGAAGCCTGTCGTTCGCGATTGCAGACGGTGTTCAGCCGAGCAACACCGATCGAGGCTATGTCTTGAGAAAAATTTTACGCCGAGCGGTGCGGTACGGCCGGATGATCGGCCTGCAGCGCCCGTTCCTCGCCGATATTCTGCCTCGCCTCGTCGAGACAATGGGAGAAGATTTTCCCGAGTTGAAAACAAGCCAGACCCGCATCGCCGAGATCCTCGCTTTGGAAGAAGAATCCTTTATCCGAACTCTTGTGCGCGGCGGGAATATCTTGCATTCCATCATAGATGCATCGAAGAAAACTTCTCAAAAAATTTCAGGCGACGACGCATTCAAACTGAAAGACACCTATGGGTTTCCTCTGGAAGAAATCCTTTTGATCGCCAAAGACGAAAACTTGAGCGTAGACTTCTCCCGTTTCGAGGCGCTCGAAGAAGAGGCCAAAGAAAAATCGCGCAAAGCCCACAAGACGGCCGCTCAAACCTTCGAATCCAATTTCTTCGATGATTTTACAAAGACCCACAAGACCTGCCAATTCGAAGGATATCAAAAAATATCTTGCGACGCCCGTCTGATCGGCATCGTAGTCGATGGTAAGTTCACCGATGAAATCCACGATGGCCAAGAAGGACTCCTGCTTTTAGACAAAACGCCGTTTTACGCTGAAATGGGCGGTCAGGTCGGCGACACGGGCCAGATCGGCAAAGGGGCCGATTTCTTTCATGTGTATGACACCATCTCCCCCTATCCGGGAGTGATCGCTCATTTAGGGAAAATGACGGGAAAGCTGCGAAAAACCGATACGGTTCATGCTGTCGTCGATGCCATCCGGCGCACCGACATTCAAAACAATCATACCGCGACCCATCTTCTCCATTGGGCTCTGCAGGCCGTGCTAGGGCCCCACATCAAGCAAGCCGGCTCTCTTGTGGATGCGAAGCGGCTGCGCTTCGACTTCAGCCACCATAAGCCCGTATCGCAGCTTGAGCTTCGGCAGATCGAAGACCTCGTCAATGAGAAAATCCGAATGGATGTCCCGGTCCAAGCCTATGAGCTTTCTTATGACGATGCCCAAAAACGATCCGATATCAAGCAGTTCTTCGGTGAAAAATATGGCGCGAAAGTACGCGTGATCGACGCCGATTTCTCAAAAGAGCTGTGTGGAGGCACTCACACTGCCCGGACTGGGATGATCGGTTACTTCAGAATCGCGAAAGAAAGCAGCATCGCAGCCGGAGTACGCCGGATCGAGGCCGTGAGCGGCCGCTCCGCTGAACTCCATGTTCGACACGAAGAGGATCTCCTCCAATCTCTTGCGGCCTCGCTGAAAACGCCAATCGTATCGCTCTTCGAAAAAATCGAAGCCCTCCTTGAAGAGAACAAACAGTTGAGCTCCGAACTAAAAGGACATAGGAAGGGAATGCTCAAACAACTTTTGGATTCTTGCTTGGCAAATAAGGAAAAGGCAGGGCATGTCTCTTTGATCGCGCAAGAAGTCACCATCGAAGCGGATGAACTCGCTGCATTTGCCGAAGAGCTTTTGCAACGCCTGAAGTCTGGAGTCGTCGCGCTCGGCGCGAAAGTGGGAGAGAGATGCCAGCTTCTCATCGCCGTTAGCCCCGACCTCGTGCAAAAAAATATCCATGCCGTGGCGCTGATCAAAGAGGCGGCCCCCCTAATCTCGGGCGGAGGCGGCGGCAAACAGAATCTGGCGCAAGCGGGAGGAAAAGACCCTCACGGGCTGGCGAAGGCGCTCGACAAAGTCCGGGATCTGTTGAAAAAGGTCTCTATTGATGACAGGCCCTAGCCCATCGCTTTCTGCTTTTGAAGAGGCGCTCAAAAACGGCGGTTCGTTCCTTGTCGAAGGACTTTGGGATACTCCGAAAGCCTGCCTTGCCTCCCTCGTCGTCAAAGCGACCGGCAGATCGGTTCTCCTCGTTACCGGCGGAATGCGCGAAGACCGTCTGTTCGGCGACCTTGAGTTTTTCGCTCCCGGAGATTGCATCGAATTTCCCGCTTGGGAAACTCTCCCGGGCGAAGAGATCGCTCCCAGCCCGGATATCCTAGGCAAAAGGTTTGAAGCAATCTATGCGCTCATGCATCGGAAAACTCCTTCAGTCCTGTTATGCCCCTTGCCATCCCTGCTCCAGAAAGTTCTTCCCCAAGCGGCGATCGCTCCTATGCTTTCAGTCTGGACTAAGGGCACGACCTCTCCGTTCGATCTTCTTCCCGAATTGCTGACCTCTCTTGGGTACAAAAGAACGCCGGTCGTTTCGGACAAAGGAGAATTCGCCATCCGGGGAGGGATCTTGGATCTGTTTCCTGTCGCTTCCGCCGATCCTTACCGGATCGAATTTTTCGGAAATGAGATCGAGCAGATCCGCACCTTCGATCCTGTAGGCCAAAAAACGGTAGGAAGAGCGGAACGCCTATTCCTATCCCCTGCCAAAGAACTGCCGCTCTTGCGCGAAGCGGCGCGACTTTCGCCGATTTTCGACTATCTCGGCCCCGACCCGATTTTTTTGTGGGACGATCTTCTCGCCATCGAAGATACCTATGTTTCCTTGAAACAGATGCCGGCGGCCCGTTCCCTTTTTCTCTATTCGTTAGAAGAGATTTTAAAAAAGCTTGGGAAGACGCAGCATGTTTTCTGCTCCGCTCAAAATATCGAAGAACTCTCCTCGGTCGGGCGAATCGATAAGCGGAGCAAATACTTGGCTCCGATTTCTTTCGAAGCGTTCCAGCAGCCGTTCGTCGCAACCAGATTCTTCCATCCTTTCCGCAAAATCGATCCCCTCGAAGAGACCCTCTCCGACAAGGATCTCTCGGTCCTTTTTCTCAATGCGAACGACACCGAGGAACAAGAAATCAAAAAGCAGCTTGCATCTTGGCCGGAAAAAAGCCGCTTTGAAACGGGGACCCTGACTTCGGGTTATTTAATTTCCGATATTCCTTTTGCTATCATTCCAAATTCGGAGATCACGCACCGCTCGCATGTGCGCCGCCAGAAATGGCGGAGCACGCATCATACTCCTGCCGCGGAATTCCATGTCTTATCGCCCGGAGATTTCGTTGTCCATTTTCATAGCGGCATCGGCCGTTATCTCGGCACCGAAAAACACGCCGACCATTTGGGCAAAGAAACGGAATTTTTAACGCTCGAATATGCCGACCAGAGCAAACTGTTCGTTCCTCTCTCTCAAGCCTATCTCATCTCCCGCTATATCGGCGCCCATGAACAGCTTCCCTCTTTGAGCCAACTCGGCGGTAAAAGATGGCAAGCTACTTGTTCGAAAGCACAAGCCCAGATCGTTGGATATGCCAATGACCTTCTCCAGCTTTATGCCGAACGGGTCGTCAAGGGTGGTTTTCGATATCCTCCGGACGGTGAATTCATGCGGCAGTTCGAACGGGACTTTCCTTATACGGAAACCGAGGATCAGCTCCTCGCGATTGCCGCCATCAAAGAAGATATGGTTTCGACAAAACCGATGGACCGGCTCATCTGCGGCGATGTCGGCTACGGCAAAACCGAAGTGGCTATGCGCGCCGCATTCAAAGCCGTCCTCGATGGGCACAAGCAAGTCGTCTTGCTTGTGCCGACGACCGTGCTTGCGATGCAGCACTTTGAGACTTTTTCTCAGAGAATGTCGGGCTTTCCCGTCAAAATCGGCGTCGTCTCACGCTTCCGCTCTCCGAAAGAGGTGAAAGAGACGCTCCAAAAAACGACCCAAGGGGAAATCGACATCCTGATCGGCACCCACCGCATCCTTTCCCAAGATGTGAAGTGGAAAGACCTCGGCCTTGTGATCATCGACGAAGAGCAAAGGTTCGGCGTGCGAGCTAAGGAACATCTCAAAAAATTCAAAACGGGGGTCGATTGCCTGACCCTCTCTGCCACCCCGATTCCCAGAACGCTCTATATGTCGCTCGTCCATGCCCGCGATATGTCGGTCATCAATACCCCGCCGCAAGACCGCCTTCCCATCAAATCGATCATTGCGGAAACCGATCCGGAACTCATACAAAATGCCCTCATGCGGGAACTGTCGCGGGGAGGGCAGGCATTTTTCATCCATAACCGGGTCGAAACGATCTACGGCAAAGGCGAAATGATCCAAAAACTCGTCCCTTCCGCCCGCGTCGGCGTCGTCCACGGCCAGATGGACGCCGATGACATCGACATCCTGTTCCATCGCTTCAAGCAAGGTGAGATCGACATCCTCTTTGCAACGACCATCATTGAAAACGGGATCGATATTTCTAACGCGAACACCATTCTCATCG
The DNA here is from genome assembly GCA_013285585.1 of Chlamydiota bacterium. Classification (GTDB taxonomy): domain Bacteria; phylum Chlamydiota; class Chlamydiia; order Chlamydiales; family SM23-39; genus CAIPFQ01. The sequence goes on along the minus strand of JABDHH010000010.1, from coordinate 2,288 downwards.
ACCGTGCCGACACCTACGGCCTCGCAGACCTGTATCAACTTCGCGGCCGCGTCGGCCGCTGGAACCGCGCCGCCTATGCCTATTTCCTGATTCCCAAAAATGTCCGCCTCTCAGAACCTTCTCGCAAAAGGCTCAACGCCCTCGTCGAATCGGGCGGCTACGGCGGCGGGATGAAGATCGCTATGCGGGATCTTGAGATCCGCGGCGCCGGCGATATCCTCGGCGTCCAACAATCCGGACAGGTCTCAGCTATCGGTTTCCATCTCTATTGCAAACTCCTCAAGCGTGCGATTGACGCCCTCAAGAAGCAGCGCCCCATCTCTTTCAATGAAACCAAGATGGAGTTTTCCTTTGACGCCCGTCTTCCTGAGACCTACATCAACGAGTTTTCTCTCCGGATGGAACTCTATCACCGCCTTGGCGAAGCCGCGTCTTTCCGTGAAATCGACGAACTCCTCGCCGAAATGAAGGACCGTTTCGGTACCCCTCCGCCCCCGGTAGTCTGGCTCTACCATCTCACTCGCGTGCGCGCTTTCGCGGCAGCCAATCACTTCACGCTTCTCAAATTCAATGGACTTTCCTTCCAAGCCGAACAGCAAAAAGGCAAGCTCATCGACAAAAAAAACATTCTCCTGCCAAAAAAATTCCAAACCCCCGAAGCGCTCGAGGAGCATGTCATCGACGCCCTCAAGAAGCATTTTACTTGCGATGCAGGAGTTTGAATAATACCAAATATCAGAAATAACGTTGGGTTTGGCAAGGAAGCTGCACAAATTTTTTGTCTGGAACGAGTGACCATTGCCAGCATGGCAAGGCACGAGTGAAGACGAAAAATTTGTTGCAGAGCTGACGTAGCCAAACCCAACGTTATTTCTGATATTTGGTATAAATATTCACCTCTAAAGAGGCGTTCTGCTGTTTCTGAGGGGAAACCTTTTAACCGATAATCAGGGAAATCAGAAAATGTCCCTTTGACTGGACTTTGTCCATTTCTCGCCACTGGGCGCCTGGGCTATTTGCCCCGCAGCGAATGAATTTTATGCAGGTGGGTTAAATAACCCACCTGCATAAAATTCACTCTACTGCAGGTCAAATATCCAGAGGCGCGCAGCGCCGATAAATGGACAAAGTCCAGTTTGACAGTCTCTGCGAATATACGGGCGTCGAATTCTTTGCTAGCTTCTAGGATTTTGGCATCAATCGATTTGCGTCGTGACATAGTCTCTCCTCAAATTTGAGGCATTTACTATGCCATGATACCAGATCTGCTATCAAAAAATTTTAGTTAAATCGCCCTGGTTCTGCTGTTTCTAAGGGGAAATCTTTGAAAAGCTTGGGCAACACTCGGACTCACCGCGATTCCAAAGGGCCCGTTTCCGACGGTAACTGTAGCGACGACCGTGTTAGTTGACGTCTGGATGACCGAGACGGTGCCGGGGCTGGCGGTCTGATTTGTCACATAGGCGTATAGGCCATTCGGGGTGATCGCGACGCCTTCGGGCCCGCTTCCGACGGTAACTGTAGCAACGACCGTGTTAGTTGACGTCTCGATGACCGAGACGGTGCTGCCGTCATTATTTGCCACATAGGCGTATAGGCCATTCGGGGTGATCGCGACGCCTTCGGGGAAGGGTCCGACGGTAACTGTAGCGACGACCATGTTAGTTGACGTTTCGATGACCGAGACGTTGCCCATGGCGGTGGCATTTGTCACATAGGCGTATAGGCTATTCGGGGTGATCGCGACTCCAAAGGGGGTGATTCCGACCCGAACTGTAGCGACGACCGCGTTATTTGACGTCTGGATGACCGAGACGGCGTCGTCACTCTCATTTGTCACATAGGCGTATAGGCCATTCGGGGTGATCGCGACGCCTTCGGGGGTGGCTCCGACGCTAACTATAGCGACGACCATGTTAGTTGACGTTTCGATGATCGAGACGGTGCCGCTGGCGGTGCCATTTGTCACATAGGCGTATAGGCCATTCGGGGTGATCGCGACGCCTTCGGGGGAGGTTCCGACGGTAACTGTAGCAACGACCATGTTAGTTGACGTTTCGATGATCGAAACGGTGTCGTCACTCGGATTTGTCACATAGGCGTATAGGCCACTTGGGGTGATCGCGACTGCAGAGGGAGAGGTTCCGACGCTAACTGTAGCGACGACCGTGTTAGTTGACGTTTCGATGACCGAGACGGTGCCGTCGTCCGAATTTGTCAGATAGACTCCTTCTGTCGCCGAGACAATGACTGGAGCCGTTATAATAAGTAATTTTAAAAAAACACAG
>JABDHH010000009.1 GCA_013285585.1 Chlamydiota bacterium | reverse complement strand
CAAAAAATTTGTGCAGCTTCCTTGCCAAACCAAACGTTATTTCTGATATTTGGTATCACTCGTTCCAGACAAAAAATTTGTGCAGCTTTCTTGCCAAACTCAACGTTATTTCTGATATTTGGTATAAGTTGGCCCGAGTGAAGACGAAGGCGCGCAAGTAAAAGACACTGCAATTTATGACTTTATTTTTTGCGAATGGTATAAAACCCATGCCAAAAAAGAAAAAGGATCGCTGTATTAACAGTGTAGGATTAAAGTAATTTTTTCTTCTTGAATTTGTCGAGGTACTCGAGCGCTTTGCCTGTGCCAAGGCAAACGGCAAGGAGTGGATTTGGCGCAACGAAGACTGGCAAACCGGTTTCTTTAATGAGCGCTTTATCCAGCCCTTTCATGAGAGCTCCCCCGCCGGCGAGCACCATCCCTCTTTCAACGAGATCGGCCGCCAATTCAGGCGGGCACTTTTCGAGGGTGAGCTTGACGCTTTCGATGATCTGTTGAACCGGTTCTGCTAGACATTCGCGAATTTCGACCGAATTGATCCGTTTCGTGATTGGCAGGCCAGCGACTTGGTCGCGGCCGCGCACTTCCATTTCGAGTTCGTTGTTCCCAAGCGGATAGGCAGATCCGATCGTGATTTTGATCTCTTCCGCCGTTCTGGGTCCGATCATCAAATTGTAGGTGCGGCGCATGTAGTTCATGATGCAGTCGTCGAATTCATCTCCGGCAATCCGAAGCGATCGGGATTCGACGATCCCGCCGAGCGAGATAATGGCGATTTCAGTCGTGCCGCCGCCTATGTCGATGATCATGTTGCCGGACGGCTCATGCACTGGAAGATCGACCCCGATCGCGGCAGCCATAGGCTCTTCGATGAGGATCACCTCCTGGGCGCCGGCATGCAAGGCCGAATCTTCGACTGCCCGCTTTTCAACCCCTGTAATACCTGAAGGGACGGCGATGAGAATGCGGGGGCGGAACAAACTGCGCGCAGGGGTTACGCGCTTGATCAAGGCTTTCAACATACCTTCGGCGATTTCGAAATCGGCGATGACTCCGTCTTTCATGGGGCGGACCGCATGGATTTTTCGAGGCGTTTTGCCAAGCATCGCCTTCGCTTTATGCCCCACGGCGAGGACTTCATTGGTCAATGAATCGACAGCGACGACCGATGGCTCGGCGAGGACGATCCCCTTACCGCGAACGTAGACAAGGGTATTGGCCGTTCCAAGGTCGATGCCAATATCGCTCGAGAAAATTCCTGAAAGACGGCTAACTTTTTTAAAGGCAATTTTTCGGAGTGTCTGCAGAGCTTGCAGAGCGCGGTCAACTGTCGCTTTATCCATAGGGATGATTTGCTTCTGGGGTTGCTTCTGGGGACTTTTTAGAGACTGTTGACAGACTCGTTCGAGGTACAATTTGAAAAGGAGCACTAGATCTGCTCGCGAAAAATCGTACAAAGTCGAGCTTAGGTTTGCAACAACTCAAGCACGTCCTCCCAGGTCAGTTTTGCTATTGCTTCATCATCGCAGCTCACGACTTTCTTGACCAATCCTTTTTTCCGTTTCTGCATTTCAACGATCTTTTCTTCGATTGTGTTCAAAGTGATCAATTTATAAGAAGAGACAGAATTTTTCTGGCCGATGCGGTGAACCCTGTCGGTCGCTTGCGCTTCGACAGCCGGGTTCCACCACATATCGTAGTGAATGACCGTGTCGGCGCCAACCAAGTTGAGTCCGGTGCCGCCTGCTTTGAGAGAGACCAAGAAGACCGGAATCTTCGGGTTTTCGTTGAATTCTTTCACGATCTCAAGCCTGTTCTTCGTCGATCCGTCGAGATAGCTGAACGAAATGCCTCTTTGTTCGAAATCTTCGCGCATGATCTGAAGCATCCGCGTATATTGGCTGAAAATGACCGTCTTATGACCGCTTTGGACAAGCGTCTGCAAAAGCTCGAGCAAGAGATCGTATTTGACCGAATCGCCGACCTCCGGCTTTTCCTTGGCGAAGATCGCAGGATGGCAGCAGATCTGTTTCAAGCGGGTCAAAGTTGCAAGGACATGGATTTGCACCTTGTCGAAACCGTCGCGCGCGACTAATTTGGTCAGTTCATCGCGCGCCGAAGCGGCATAAGATCTGTACAGATCCTGCTGTATATCGGAAAGCTGGCAATGGTAGGCGATTTCGTCCACCGGCGGCAGATCCTGCAGCACATCGGATTTCATGCGGCGCAAAATGAACGGGCCAACTTTTTTGCGGAGGTATTCGATATTCTGCGTCAAGTTCGCTCCGGCCACCCGGATATATTTTTCGACAAACCGTTCGTACGAACTTAAAAATCCCGGCATGAGGAAGTCCATGAGGCTCCAGAGCTCATCGAGCGAATTTTCAATCGGCGTTCCGGTCAGGATCAGCCGATGGGCGGCCTGAATCATTTTGACCGATTTTGCGTTGCGCGTTCCTCGGTTCTTGATGTGTTGGGCTTCGTCGAGGATCGCATACTGGAAGGGGGTCTGGCAATAGATTTCGATGTCTTTTTGCAGCAAGGTATAGGAAGTGATCGTCACATCGAAATCCCCCATTTTCGCCAGCATTTTTTTCCTCTGTGTGGGAATGCCGTCGACGACGATAGCCTGCAGCTTGGGATTGAACTTGTGGATCTCCTCTTTCCAATTATAAAGAAGCGAAGTAGGGCAGACAATGAGCGAGCGGGCTTTTTTGTCTTTGTTGTGCAATTGAGTGATGGCAGCGATCGCTTGCAATGTTTTCCCGAGGCCCATATCGTCGGCCAAGATCCCGTTTAAGAACATTAGCCGGAGCCTTTCCAGCCAGTGGACCCCTTCGGCCTGGTACGGCCTGAGATCGGCCTTCAATTCGGCAGGGATCGGCGACGGAGCCAGCGTGCTTTCGCCGAGCATCTGCCTACGTATCTCGAGAAGGGTTTCCGACATCGTAAAATCGACCGGGAGATTCGCAAACACTTTCGGATCGATCGTCGTTAAATTCCAAAGCGGTTTTTGTTCTTTGCTGTCATCGAGCTTCTTGATCCCCAGTTCATCGAAGATCTGGACGAGCTTGGCGATCCGGTCCAAATCGAGGACCAGGATTTTGGAGAGCTTGGAAGCCGATTCCTTGGCCCTCGAACGATTGGCATCTAGCTCCAAAAAGGCCCGTTTCGATGCGATGCATTCCCAGAGAAGATCGAGCTTCACGCCTCTGAGCGCCCCATCTACTTTCAAATCGATGTCGTAATATCCTACCGTCTCGCTCGCATCGAGTTTGAGTTTGAAATGAGTCTCGTCGTAGATAAATTGGTCTAGGAGATTTTGCGGGCATTCGAACTGCACCCGGTGCTGGGCGCGCGGAATCACTCCGGTCATGAATTCGACGATTTTCTTTTCAGTCTTCGCATGATAAGTGGAAGTCTGGACGTCGAATACGAAGTCTTGGAAAAGCTCTTCGACGATCTGCCGCTCTTCCACGAGGTTGCGGGCTAAAACCCCCTGCGGCTGCACGAATGTTTTGATCTCGTCGAACGTCAATTTTTCAAACCGCGCCGGCACTTCCTGTCCATCGTAAGAGAAAAAGAGAGAAGCTTCCAATTCGCCGTCCAAATAGGAAAGATGGCAGCGAGCCCCTAGCTTGCCGACGAACGGCAAGGTCACAAAACGGTCGATGATCTCTTCGTTCGACACGTCGGCAAATCTTTTCAGCTCAGGCAGCGCGTTTTCCACGAATGCGCCGAACAGCGCCTCAGGAATTGTCATCTCCCGGATGGAGTTGAGATTCAAAAGATGGGTTCGTTTGATATGGGGGGCGAACCGGTAATAGGCGTCTTGGTAGAGCATTCCGGGACTCGCGCATTCGAAAAGGATGGCGTCTTCTGAATTGAGCACCGTATCCTTGATGACCAGCATCGGCTTCAAGAGGATTTTCGCGGCAGGCGGTTCGATGTACTCGAGATTGAACCTAAGTCCGATCGGATTGAACGCGTAGCGAAGCGGCGTTTCCAGCGTCCCTAAATAGAGGCAGGGAAGCTGAGGGAGGTCGTCATCCAGGTCTTTGAATCCCCTGGGTCCCGAGAGACGTATCGCAATTTCGTGGGTCTTTGCCAGCATCAGCCCGAACACCTCGGGATCGAGCTGCGCGATCCGCTGCGCTCTCTCCTCCTTGGCCGTTTCATTGAATCGTGCATGGGCGAGCAGCAATTGCAAAAGCGAACCGCCGATCTCGTCGAAGCTTTTTAAGGAAAAAAACAACCGGCGTCCGGCTACGAATAAAGGCTCTTCGTAACGGACGGCGTCGAGGAACGATTTGAGATGGGAGATCTGCAGCGGTTTGGAACGAGTCGGCAGCCTGAGCGCCAACTGAAACTCGATCTTCCCCTTCTTTTCGCTCTGGTTCAAGGATTGAGGGTTGAAAATGACTCCGAGCTCTGCGGTTGCGAGAGAACTCGCCTCCTGAGGAAGAAAAAATGGGGAATGGGACAGGAGATCGGCGGAAGCGATATATTCTTGGAGCACTTGCTTTTGATAGCGAGCGTCCTGCTTGACGACTTCTTTCGTCTCCGCTTCTTTGATCGCCTCGATCAGCTCCTGTTTCTCTGCGGATCCCAGATCTTCGGCCTTGTTGATGTCTGATTCTTTCGAATACGCGACGAGAAGCGAATCGATCTTGTCTTCCAGAAAGAAAATAAGCGCAGCCAAATGCTGGCAATCGAACCGGCTCGGGCAGTCGCAGTTCGTATGGACAGCTTGCGACTCGAACCGGTCTATTTCGATTTCGCTCTCGTAAGTGTTTTCGAAATTACCCAAGATCCGGCTGCTGAACCGGATCACGTCGTTGTCGAGTCGGATGATCTTTGCGGAAACGATCTTATTTTTATCGTAAAGCTGCCGGCCCTCTTTCAAGATCGCTGAAGAGAAGTCCTGTCTAAGCTTTCTGAAGTTCAACATAATCGTTACACAGTTAGATTGCGTCCAGAGTTTTGGTTTTACAGTTTTTCCATAACACTCGCAACAAAAAAATTTTAGAGACTGTCAACAAACTTGATTTCAGTTTAAAAAAATCGGAGAAGTCTCACAACTGTTCTGTATGTAATAGATAAATGTTTGTGTACAAGAGGCAAAGTCGAGATAAATCCAAGAACTAACAAATCGAGCGAAGCTTTTAAAAAGGAGCACTAGGTTCAAAGTCCAGAGAGAGGGGTAAAAAATCACCTTGCTTTTTTAAATATTTTCTTTAGGATGGTAGCTTCATTTTTTTTAACGGAGCATTTATGAAATCTTTCAAGGAGGCGACGCGAATGATCCGATTTCTCGTGTCGGTGTTTATTTTGTGTTTTGCACTGGAGGGAGTCGCCAAGATTGTTTACCCAGATTTTGATCAGTCGATGCTTAGGCTTGGGTTACATCTGGAAAAAGAAGGGCCCCACTGCAATATTAAAGAGAAACAACAATATGAAATGAGGAATCAGAATTTAATTTCGTTTTTTCGGGAAATGTATTACCGAAATATCGCGAAAACAGCAGAAGAAGAGGAAGGCTGCCTACGAATCCCGCGCATCGTGCATCAAATTTGGTTGGGAAGCCCTGTTCCTGAGAAATTTCGTAATTGGATGGATACATGGGTCCGCCTTGAGGGATGGGAGTATAAGCTTTGGACTGAAAATGAAATCAGCCAACTCTTTTTATACAATCAGGCTCTTTATGAAGAATCTACCAATTTCGGAGAAAAATCCGATATTGTTCGACTCGAGGTTTTGAGTCAATTTGGCGGCGTCTATGTAGATGTCGACCTAGAATGTTTGAGACCGGAAATTTTTGAAGAGCTGCATTGCTCCTTTGATTTTTATATTGGCTTCGAGCCGCTGGAACATGGCTATACGAGTAAATTCAACATGTTCAAGGTTTGCAACGCAATCATGGCTTCGACGCCAAACCATCCTCTTATCAAAGATATGATCGTGAACTTAAGGGCCAATTATTTCGCCTATCGCAATTGTTGCACGGCAATCCACCGCACAGGGCCTTCCTATTTAACGAGAATCATCTGCGAATATGAACAATCAGGCGCTCATTGCAATCGGAATATGTATCTTCCCTGTACGTTTTTTTACCCGTTCAGTGAACCCGAAGCCCGTTATTTGTACCAATATCGCGCAGTTCCGATTTGGCCGGAGACAGCGGGTATTCATTACTGGTGCGGTTCTTGGTGGGAAAAACCGAAACGAGAACCCGCTATAACAATAGAAACAATTTATCCTGAACAATCTATTTATCAATCCGATGAATTCAATATTAACAATGGAGGTCAAAATGAATAGAACAACAATGAAATCAATTGCATTTTTCATTGCTATCTTAGTTCCGTTTGCTAGTTTTTGCGAAACATCACCTTTTGCATTGATCACGATTCCTAAGTCAGGATCGCATTTGATCATCAAGACACTCTATTTCCTCACAGGAAGCAAGCCGATTTGGCACACGAAATTCCCCTCTTACCAGTACCTCCCGAGAGAGGATGGATTTCTCTATACGCATTTTTGCGTTTCTCCCCAATTGGAAGCTGACTATAGCGAACTCCCAAATCTAAAAAAAATCATCATGGTCCGAGATTTGCGAGATGTTGCAATATCGATTGTTCATCAAATAGTGAAGGCTCCTTGGCCAGGCCTTTCAGGGGAAAAAAGACAAGAATTTCTCCAGATGTCTTTTGATGAACAGCTTCTTTATGTGATCAATTACAACTATGATGTGCGCGCTATTGCGAAAACCTCGCCCAATTCACTCCAAGTATCGCTTGTGCAAGTAGCCGAGCAGGCTCTACGCTATTCACAAAATCCCGATGTGCTGACTCTGCGCTATGAAGATCTAGTCGGTCCTAATGGCGGAGGGACGCTCGATGCACAAATCGCTCAATTAAATCGGATCAAGGAATTTCTCCAAATAGGCGCGACACACGCTTCTCTGTACGAAATTGCCGCGAAAATCTATGGCAATACCATCGATCCTTTCGGCCAAGAGGGCTTCAAAAATTTGCGCAGTACGTTCCGTGTGGGGAAAATTTCCAGCTGGAGAGAACATTTTACGGAAGAGCATAAAGCTGTATTCAAGAAGAAGCTAGGCCAAACTCTGATCGCTCTCGGCTACGAGCAGGATGACAAATGGTAGCAGGGCAACCCGAAACATCGGGTTTTGACGGCGGCGGCCAGCCATGTATACCGCGCCCGCTTGGATTGTGTGAATTTTGACAGCAGTTTTTTGGCTCCAGTAGCGTTGCGGAGATCAAGTCCAACTTGCACAATGAAGGAGTAAGATGAAAAATCTGCTAATTTTAGTATTGAGTATCAGCGTGCAACTTTTTTCTCAGCCGTTTCTTGTCATCGGTCATCGCGGCGCTTGCGGCTATGAGCCAGAAAATACGCTGCGCTCATTTCGACGTGCGATTGACATGGGAGTAAAGATGATTGAGCTCGATGCATTTGTTTGCGCATCGGGGGAGCTGGTAGTCATCCATGATCCGACACTCGAGCGCACCACCAATGGCATTGGCTATGTAGAGGATCTGACATGGGATAGCTTAAAACATCTGGATGCGGGGAAAGGCGAACATATTCCCCTTCTTTCACAGGTTCTCGATCTTGTTGATAAGCGGATCATCATCAATATCGAACTCAAAGGAGCTCATACAGAAAAGCCTGTTGCAAATCTCATTCATGAATATGTAAAAAATAAAGCATGGAGCTACGAGAATTTTGTCGTCTCTTCATTTGATCATTATGCAGTGCGTGAATTTCATGAGCTTTGCCCACAAGTAAAAACCGGTGTCATTTTTGAATGCAACCCGATCGGTTATGCCGATATAGTAGAAAAAGCCCAGGCAAACTATGCAATCAACTTTTATGAGTCGTTGACAAAAGAGTTTATAGACGACGCACATTCACGAGGGATACGCATTTTTGCCTACACCGTGAATACGAAACCTCTAGCAATCAAGTTGCAACAGTTAGGAATTGATGGGATATTCACCAACTATCCTGATCTCTTCAATTGAGAGAGAATTATTTTGGTTTCATTCGACTTGAATAAATCGGGTGAATTCATAATAATCGATCCAATCGAAAATATTCTGTCCCGCAAATTGAAAAATTCGAAAACTCTAGGACTCTATGCAAAAGAAAAAACCATCCACCCCTTATACTGTTCATCCAGGCGTGAAAATGATGCAGGATTGGGTAAAAAACCTTCCTGTAAAAACAGGAAAATCTTTGGATGAATGGGTAAATCTTCTCAAAAAAACAGGACCAAAAGAAGAAAAAGAGCAGAAGGCCTGGTTAAAAGAACAACATAACTTTGGAACAAATGCTGCGACATGGATGATCGAATATTCCGTCGGAAAATCCCCTTGGGAAGGCGATCCTGAATCGTATCTGATTGCAGCAAAACAGTATGTTGAAGACATGTTCTCCGGTTCAAAAACCAGCTTACGACCCATCTATGACAAACTTCTTGAAACTGCATTGAGTATTGCATCTGACATTAAGGTATGTCCTTGCAAAACGATCGTTCCTCTATATCGGAATCATGTATTTGCACAAATTAAACCTACAACTAAAACACGAATCAATCTTGGTTTTTCTCTTAAGGACACGCCATTTACCGAGCGTTTAGTCGACACAGGAGGACGTGCTAAAAAAAATCGGATCACCCATTGTATCGCTATTTCACAGCTATCCGATGTGAACGACGAAGTGATCGTTTGGTTGAAAAAAGCCTATCAGCTCGATAGCAGGAAGGCTTTATGAATATGGATTCTGCGGGAGAAAGTCAAATCGAAGCGCAGCTTTCGAGCGGCTGTGAAGCCGGGAGTGAATTCATTAACCAGAGGGGTAAAAAGGACGCATTTTTGCGTATTCTAGGAACAGCGACTTCTAAGGCTGAGGGCCATAATGTTTTGAAAGCATCTTGGATCGACACTCCTTTAGGGCCAATGCTCGCAGTCGCGGATGACGAGGCGCTGTATTGGCTAGAATTCATCGATCGGCGAGGGTTGGACAAGGAGATCGATCGACTTCGGCGGAAAACGACACTCCCTATTATCCCCGGAAAAACGAAGCCCGCCAATCAAATCGAGGCCGAGCTGGCAGGATATTTTTCTGGCGCTTTGACAACCTTTCATACCCCTCTTGTTCTGATCGGCTCTCAGTTTCAAAAAAGGGTTTGGGAAGCATTACAAAAAATACCGACAGGTGAAACGCGTTCTTATGCGGAAATTGCAGCGGCGATCGGAAAACCAACCGCCTTCCGCGCCGTCGCATTGGCCAATGGAGCGAACAAGTTCCCCATCGTCATTCCTTGCCACCGCGTTATCAATAGCGATGGAGCCCTTGGGGGATATGGCGGTGGAATCGAGAGAAAAGAATGGCTTCTCAAACATGAGAAAAAACCCAGAGCTTCTTGAAAGTGCAATAAAAAGACAGTGCGCACGCATCAAGTGGTCGAGGATACCTATTGATTGACCTTCCTTGCAAACTAAAAAATTCATTGATAAGGGACTGTTAAACAATAGAGCCAGTTGCAAAACTCGCTTCGCTGCCCAAATTCGATGATTTCAAAGCCGGTTCGGTTTTTCGCAAATCGACATATCCTATTGGTCATAGGCGATTTGCGAAAAATCCGAATCCGGCGAAGAAAGCGCGGGTTTGGGTCCGAATTGGAGTTTTGCAACTGGCTCAATAAAGCAAACTATTTCACCGCGCCAAATCAACCGAAAGTTGGAGCTATCTGCAGAACTTACCCGAATCAACGAAAGGATCCGGCAGAGGAAAGCTCTCGCCCGTCTTTGACTCCGCCGAAAAAACATTTTACGCCGATACCTTTTCAAGTAGAACAATCGCACGCAGCCGCCCTTGCCAGAAAAATCGAAAACAACCTACAATATACCGCTTTATAGTGCGGGTGTAGCTCAGTGGTAGAGCATCACGTTGCCAACGTGAGGGTCGTGAGTTCGAGCCTCATCACCCGCTTTCATTAACATAACTATATCCAGAGAATCCAGTGTCCCACACAACCCACGCCGAACCGGCAGAATTTAAAAATGACCAAGTTCATGTAGTCGTCTTGCAAAGGCCGGGATGCCGCGTCGAGCTCAGAGTCAAAGCAGCCCATCCTCTGATCCAAGCAGCCCGCCGCGATGCGGTCAAAGCCGTTGGCAAAGAGGTTCTCATTCCCGGCTTCCGCAAAGGGCGCGCTCCGGATGAGATGATCCTGAAGAAATATCCGAAAGAAATCGAAAAAGAGATGCACAATAAGCTCGCCGACGCCTCTTTCGCCGAAGCTCAGAAAGTAGCCAAAGTGCCCCTTCTCAATAACAATGCTCGCGTTACCTTCGATTTGCAGAAAATGGACAGTCAAGAAGCCGAGCTTGTTTTCTCGTTCGAAACAGAGCCGGCTATTCCTGCCATCGATCCGAAACAATTTGAACCTAAACCGGTCGAGCGCGTTCAAATCGGAGAGAAAGAGATGGAAGAAGCCATCCGACAGATGCAGTTCTTTTTCGCTCAATGGAAGCCAGTCATGGACCGGCCCGTCCAAGAAAAAGATTACATCATGATCGACCTCGATACGATCGAAGGGGAGACAGCCCAGCGAGTATTCAACCAGGTCCGATTCGAGATTTCCAATGAACGGATGGCCAAATGGATGCAAAATCTCCTCATCGGGGCGAAAGTCGGAGATGTCCTGGAAGGGATCAGCGAACCTGACGCCGATGCCACCGACGAGGAGAAAAAGGAGTTCGCTCCTAAAAACGTGCGTATTTCGATCTTGAAGCTGGAAGAGGCCACCCTGCCCGAATTGAACGACGAATTCGCTAAAAAAGTCGGAGCCCGCGACGTGGCTCACATGCGCCAATCGGTGACCGATATGCTGAACCGCCAGGCCGATGAAAAGGCGCGCGACAGCCTGCGCGAGCAAGTCAACGAGTTCCTGATCAAACAGTACCCGTTCGAAATCCCCCATTCATTAATCCAAACCGAAATGGAACATCGGCAGAGGCAGCTTCTCCAAAATCCCAATTTTAAGCGGGACTGGGACATTATGCCTCAAAACGAGAAGAAATCTTTCGAAATAAAGATGGCCGCGGAATCGACCCATGCCGTCCAGCTATTCTATCTTTCTCGGCAAGTGGTCCGCAACGCCAATATAGGCATCACCCATAAAGAGGTTCAAGACGAGGCGATCGCCACGCTCCGCGCACATGGCGTGCAGCAGCAGATCTCTCTCGACCAGATTCCCAAAGAGGTCTATGCCTTGGCCTTGTCCAAAATTATTTTGACGCGAGCTCAGGACTACATCATTGCCACTCGAGCATCCAACCAATGACTTTCTTCAAGGGGAAAAACCGATCATCTCTGACTTGCACTGCATCAGCAACCCCGTACAAGTCTGAAGATTTTTTTTCTCCTTGCGCTGGCGCATGCAAAATGCTTGACCGGCTCGAGACTCCCGACTATATACTGGATAAAGGGGTAGAGTAGTAAATTTCTTGGTTATTTTACTTCTCAGCCCGAATGGAGGCACAAGAATATGTCCCTAACTCCCTATGTGATTGAAGATACCGGCCGCGGCGAACGCTCCATGGATATCTACTCGCGGCTGCTCAAAGACCGTATCATCTTCATTGGCACCGAGATCGGCGACCAGGTGGCGAACGTCGTCGTGGCCCAGCTCCTCTTTCTTAAGATGGAAGATCCCAAGAAAGACATCAACCTCTACATCAACTCCGCCGGAGGCCACATCACTGCAGGGCTTGCGATCCTCGATACGATGCAATTTTTGGGTTGCGATATCAATACCTACTGCATCGGTCAAGCCGTTTCGATGGCTGCCTTGCTTCTCGCCGCAGGCACGAAGGGCAAGCGCTTCGCGCTGCCCCACAGCCGCATCATGCTCCACCAACCTTACGGCGGAGTCGGCGGCACATCGGAAGATATTGCGCTCCAGGCCAAAGAGATCCTGGAACTGAAGAAAATCACCGCCTCTTTGATGGCCCGCTTTACCGGCCAACCGCTCGAAAAGATCCATGAAGACTCGGAACGGGACTTCTACATGGACCCCGATGCGGCGCTTCGTTATGGGATCATCGATCAAATCGCCAAGCCGCAAACCTCGGCAGGCGGAACGGAAAAACGGACACCTGAACTCAATACGATAATTTCATGACCAAAAAACCTCCCGAACTTGCAACCTGTTCTTTTTGCGGCAGGACTGAAGATCTCGTCGAAAAGCTGATTTCCGGACCAAACGCCTATATTTGCGACAAATGCGTAGCGCTTTGCCAGGACATCATCCAAAAAAAGCCCGTTTCCTACGAAATGAAGCTCCTAAAGCCGAGGGAAATCAAGACGCATCTCGATGAATACATCATCGGTCAGGAAAACGCGAAAAGGACCATATCCGTTGCGGTCTATAACCATTATAAGCGAATCCGATCCATTAGCAAACAAGCCGATGTCGAATACAGCAAATCGAATGTTCTGTTAATCGGACCTACCGGATCAGGCAAGACATTGATTGCCCGCACTTTAGCCTTGATCCTCGACGTCCCTTTTGCCATCTCGGACGCTACGACGCTCACGGAAGCCGGCTATGTCGGCGAAGATGTAGAGAACATCATCCTCCGCCTTTTGCAAGCTGCCGATTACGATGTCGCCAAGGCTGAACACGGCATCATCTATGTCGATGAGATCGACAAGATCCGCAAAACGACCTCGAACGTCTCTATTACTCGCGATGTATCGGGCGAAGGGGTTCAACAGGCGCTTTTGAAGATCGTCGAAGGGACCGTAGCCAATGTTCCTCCCAAAGGAGGACGCAAGCATCCCAATCAGGAATACATCAAAGTCAATACCCAGAACATTTTATTCATAGTCGGGGGAGCTTTTGTCCATCTCGACAAGATCATAGCGAAGCGGCTCGGCAAGAGCACGATCGGCTTCGACGCCGGTTCTAAGAGAAGCTTCGACACTCACGAAACGAATTTCCTTCTATCTAAAGTGGAACCGGAAGATTTGATCTCCTTCGGAATGATCCCTGAATTCGTCGGACGCTTTAATAGTATCGCCAATTGCAATGAACTGACGGCCGAAGATTTAGTCGAAATCCTGACAAAGCCTAAAAATGCCATTATCAAGCAATACATCGCCCTCTTTGCAGAGGAAAACGTCAAGCTCCAATTCACCGAAGAAGCCCTAAAAGCCATAGCCCAGAAAGCCAAAGAGACAGGGACGGGAGCCCGGGCATTGAGGATGATCGCGGAAAGTACCCTGCGCGATCTCATGTTCGAAGTCCCTTCGGATCCGGCGATCAAGGAAATTTTAGTCGAAAAGGACTGTATTTCTGAAGGGAAGCCCCCGACGATCATCCGCGATCAATCCGCGTAGAGTCAGCTTAATAATGGGATAAAAAACAGTTCAAATTATTATTTATAAATGTTAAAATAATGATATGAGCATAGACAACTTTACAGCACTCAAGAAACTGTTGGCCGAGCCAGTCTCCACCCAAAGAATCTCCACCATCTTGCAAGAACTCCGTTTTTTCTTCCAGGTACTCCGGGTCAAGCTGGAAGCCAAAGACAAATCTATCAAAGACTCTGCAAATCAAGAACTTAAAGAATTAAAAGCCCTTCTAGAATACCACCCCAAAATTCGAAAATCCCTAGGCAAGTAACCATTCTTCCCCTATACGGAAGATATGGCCGAACTCGAACCTACCCGAACCATACCTCAAGAAAAGCCCTCTCGCCGTAAGCTGCCGCCGCTTCCGGAAATGATCGGACCTTACAAGATTGAAAGCCTTTATAAAGTAGGCGGCATGAGCCTTCTGTATTTAGCCGTCCGGCCTGAGACAGGCGAAACATGCATCGTCAAGATCGTCCTCCCTAAGTACTTGAAAAATAAGGAAATCGTTACTCGGCTGCTCCGGGAAGCGAAGATCTTGAACATGGCCACCCACCCAAACATCGTAAAACTTTATGGATTAGGACGTTACGAAGACGGCTTATTTGTGGCCATGGAATTCGTCTCAGGCGTTTCTCTCAGGGAATTCATCAAAAAGAAAGCCTTTACGCACCGGAGGGCTCTGGAAATCATCCTCCAGGTGGCCTATGCCTTGGCCCATTTGCATTCACAGGGTGTCATCCACCGCGACCTTAAGCCTGATAATATTCTCATCACCGAATCGGGAGACATCAAATTGATCGATTTCGGCATTTCTCAATTAGTGACGACCGAAGACAAAGACCACGTCACGCAAAAAAAGTCGAGGATGGGAACGCCGCATTATATGAGTCCGGAACAAAAGGAAAATCCCGATAAAACTTCCTATGGGGCGGATATTTTTTCCCTGGGAATCATTACTTATGAATTGTATTTGGGGCATTTGGCGCATGGAATCATTCAGGCGGCCCTCCTTCCCCGTGGTTTGAAGCACATTGTGTTGAAAGCCCTTCAACTCGACCCATCGAAACGCTATCAGGATATCGTCGATTTCATCTCGGATCTTTCCCAATTCATGAAAACGATGGATCAGGAAAAAGGCGAAGAGGATCTCACTAGCGAAGTGTATGATTTGATAGAAAACACCCGTTCCGTCCTGATGCCCCAAAAGTCTCCGCTATGGGCCGAGGCCGAGATCGGCATATCCCTCCGCTCAGGGTGGGGCCTCGACAGTCTGTACCTCGATTTTTTTCCCCTATATCCAACCAAATTGGGGATCCTTCTTGCCGAACCGGTAGGACCTGTTGCCGACGCTCTCTTCCGCTCTTCGACTTTCCGAGGAATGGCTCGGCTCGCCGCTAAGGAAAAGGGCCTCAACCCGGTGGATTTCCTGGGAAGTTTGAACGGCGCTTTATCCGACGATCCTGCCCGCTCGAGGTTCCAGGCGGCTTTTCTCCTATTGGATACCGAGAGGAATGTCCTTTCCTATGCTTCCTGCCAATTCGGCTCGCTTTGGCACTACCCCACTCTAAGCGGCCCACCGCGCATCCTGGATGCAGCCAATCTCCCCTTAGGCGAAAAGCCGGAGATGGCGATTGAAGTCACTCATGAGAACTGGAATATGGGAGATCTTCTGATTTTTACCTCATTCAAATTGGCGTCTCCTGCAGCTGAAGAGCGTCTTGCGGATACAATCCTTCTAGAACCCTCGATATTGGCCTCAAAAGCCTTGCCCAACCTCTCCCCTCTCTCCCAGGAAAAAGCGGCTCTAATCGCGATTCGCAGGCTTTAACGCCATTTTACACAAGTACCTGATTATGAATAACTTAATTTTTGTAGGAGATTTATAAAAAAATCAGGTTCTTCCGACAGATGAGTACCTGTAGCAGGAGAAAGGATTAAGTTTATCAGGACTTAAAGGGAGTGATCAAACTTCTTCGGGAAAGGAAGAAGGAAGTTCCCCGAAGAATATAATACCAAATATCAGAAATAACGTTGGGTTTGGCTACGTCAGCTCTGCAACAAATTTTTCGTCTTCACTCGTGCCTTGCCATGCTGGCAATGGTCACTCGTTCCAGACAAAAAATTTGTGCAGCTTCCTTGCCAAACCCAACGTTATTTCTGATATTTGGTATAACATGATTTTGTTAGATTTAAACCGCAGCGAGCAAAGCTCTTGCCGATGCGTCGGCGTTCTTGTGAAGGTCGGCGGCCAGGTTAGCGGTGCTCTTAGCAACACCGTTCGCTTCTTGCGTGTCCCTTTCCTGTTCCGACTGCTGCCGCTTAGAAATCTCGTTCATTAAAGTAGCAAGGATTTCAGATACCAACTGCGACTTGGCCATCGGAACGGCCAATCTGGCTTGACCTTCGTCCGCAACAAATTTGCCGTAATTGGCCGCGGCTTCCAGCCCTTGAGAGCCAACTTGGAGAAGGTTCGCGATCTTCAAGAAAGTGGTAGGAGTGTCTTCCAAGGTGACTTGCTCTGCCATGCCCGATCCCATGACCATGGCGATCATCGACATGACCTGCTGTAGGATTTCGAAAGACATGACTAATTTCTGAAATTGCTCATCACTCAATTTGAGCTGCTTCTTCAAAAGCGGAGCGAGCCCATCGACCAGGAGGTTATTGGAACCCGTCGCATAGAGGGTTGCCCACGTAGCCCTGCTCAAGCTTTTCCCCAGGCCGCTTTCCGAAAATTCCGTCATCGTCGCCTCGACTTCCTCGGCGCTAGAATCGGTCATTTCCGCAACGGCTTGATAGAACAGCTTCGAGAACATCCCTGTTTCGATCTCGGCGCCGGTCAACTGCGCAACGGAATCCTCCGCAGCTTTATCCGCAAGTTTGCTCAATTGGACGTCTTCTTCAGCAGTGAAACCTGAGACTTTGCCAAAAATCTGCATCAACCGCGACGCGCCTTCGGCTGCAGATACGGCTGCTTCTTCGGCTGCTTGATTCACAGCCTTTGCAGTCATTCTCGCTATGGTTTGAGAAGTTCCGTCCAGCCCGGCGTTTTTGCAAAATTGCAACATCAACTGAAGGCCATTTTGCTTGAAGAATTGATTGACCATCTTCTTGGCGGCTGATTCAACGGCTTTGTCTGCCACAGTTCTAATTTTTTGAGATGTGTCTTCGATTGCGTCTTCAGCCGCTTCGTCTCCCGCTTTTTTAGCGGCTTCGATAGCATTTTTTGTCGTTTGGTCGACGATTTGATCGACGGCCGTTTCAACCGCTGTCTTTGCTGCAGCCACAGCCGCTTTCTCTGCTGCCTTCATCAGTGCGTCCGCGATCAACCCTCCGCCGAGAGTCACTGCTACTTCGAGCGCGCCGACGATCGCCTCCGCGGCGACCTTGCTGCCTAACTTATCGGCGAGAGCGTTCGTGAGTTTATCCATCACGCCGCTCGCTTCGAGCGCTGTAACGATCGCCATGAGCAGCGCCGATCCGATCCCGGGCGCCAGGATCGTCATCAAAGCTCCTCCGACAATCTCGGCCGCTTTCATGATCTTGCCCATGGCCGCAGCGTATTTCTGATTGGATTGGAATTCCTTTTGCTCCATCTGCGTATCGACAAGCTGCGTCTTAGAGGCGTTCATCGAAGCATCCGACATCTCTTTGTCGTTTTGCGCCTTGTCTTTCGCCGCAAACTGGATCACAAGACCCAAGAGCCCCATGACGACCACGAAAAGCCCCATGATCTCTTGTTGCTGTTCAGCAGGAGAAAGATTTACATCATTCAAGATCGCAAGGACTTGCTTTTCGATTGTATCGATCATCATCACGAGTTCTTGGAAATCGGGAGTCGAGTTATTCAAGATAGGCGCGAGAGATTCGATCGTCTCAGTAATGATGTCCATCATTGCGTTGGCATTGTGGATAATTCCCGCATCCTCTCTTTCTTGTTCGCTGCCGTTGCCGAACATTTCATCCCACCAACGGACGTTATTCTTATCCGCCTGCGCGTTGTCGCTTGCCTGATGGAACTGGTTGAAATCTTCCGGCATGACTTCATAAATAAGATTTTGCAATATGGAATTTTCTTGGTACCCGTGGCTCACCATGCCTGACTCAGCTTCTTGAAATTCAGTAGAGCTGGTATCGCCATTTGCGACACACGCATCGAAGATCGCTTCGTCTTCTTCAACTAAGATCTCCTGCTTCATCGCATCGAAAATCGAGTTCATGTATTTGACGATATCTTGGAGATCGGTTTTAAAATCGGCTCCGCTGATTTGATCGTCTTGTCCCAATGTGAGGATTTGTGCCGACAACGCCTTTACTTCGGACATGAGGTCGGAAACATCCATGCCCATAGAATAGAGCTCATCTTCACAATTTTGTTCGTCTGTTTGCATTGCATTCGCATCCGTGACCCATCCTGCTGCTTTGATCTCAGTGGCGCTATATTTGGCTTCTGAAGTGTAAGTCGTCCATGTAATGACGTCATCTTCCCCATCAACTCGCTGATGGTGATGGGCTACTTGGATCGTTGCATTAATCTGCTCTTCATCATATGCGTATTCATCCTCATCATTTTGTATTTCAGTAACAAGCTTGAGTCCTTCCTCGTAATCGTTTTGAATATTCTGTACATAGTCTTGTACACATTGATCAGTGCTGGAGGTGCTGCTAGATGTTGATGACATAAATACCCTCAATTTTTATAGGACGGCTTGACCGCCCAATCTTTTTATTATTTTATTCTCATTGTCGGGAACCACCCGAACAATGCAACCAAAACAGTTTGTAATAAAACCAATAACTATCTATTTCTTCTAATATTATTTTACCATTTAAAATAATTATTTTCACTAACAATTGATCCCGTTATTCAAGCCTTAACAATTTCACAACTCATTGAATATAAGGATGTTATCAATAACCCTGTAGGCGAAACCTGTCTTTCAAAAAGAAGCCGCGATGTAAAGTCGCGGCTTCTATAGGAAGGAAGAATGGCGATTAAGCCCTTGAAGCTGTGATCGCTTGGAGCGACGACAACATCTGCGAGGTGGATTGCTGTGCTCGTTCGTGCTGCGATTGAGCTTGCTGGGACGCCTTGTCTCTGGCGCCATCGGTCTGACCGAAAACCTGCTGGCCAATATCGCTGTTCGCCTTGTATTTCGCCAGCTTCGCAGAGGCATCCGCAGATATTCCATCCGCGTACGCTTTCGATCCAGCCTGGCCTGCTTGGCTGGCTATGTTCAAGAAGTTCATCCACGTATTTTGAGCCTGATTTCCTTTTTCCTTTTCCGCATTCAATCCATCGAGTTTCTTGTTGGCTGCTTTTAGAGCCTTTTCATAGTCCTCGGGTGTGCTGGAAAGATGTTGTACGGCTGCGATATTCCTCCTGCTTTCTTCTGGATCTAGTCCCTTCCCGCGGAAGTTCTCGTCGATGCCGAGTTTTATGTTCCGCATTCGAATTTTCATCTGATCGTCGAGGGGATAGTCATCCATGTCGACAGGTGTGCTTCGAGCGTGGAGTGATGGACCAGTTGCCTTCTTAAGCGCATCCAGGCGTGCTTTCGCGTCATCTAGCGCCTCTGCATCCGGACCGCTGAACATAGTGTTTTTCACCCATCCGCCTGCCCCTAAGGCAAGAGATCCTGTGGAGAACGCGCATCCGATGATATCGGCCGTTGCTTGGGCCTGGAATTGCCTTCTTTGTTGATCTCCGGCCGCGACTCCATTCGCATACCACATTCCGGCTAAGCCGCCTGGAATCTTGTTGCCCTTCTCGTCTAGCTGCGTTTGGGTAGTGTAAGTAGAAAAACCCCCGTTTTTATTTAGAACGATGACCGCACCCTCAGGAATCCCTGATTCCGTTCCATCCGGTGTCGTTACCGTGCTGCCGTTGCCGAGAATGAGTTGGCTTCCAGAAGGATAAGTCGTGTCGCCGATCGTCATGCTGCCATCCGCATTCATAGTGACGGACTCGCCCGAGATATCGTGCGACGTGCCATCTGCATCTACGATCGTCGACCCGTTTCCGGCTGTAATGGTGCTTCCAGGAGGGTAAGCAGAAACCGATATGCCAATCGCTGCTCTTGCCCACAAGGCCGACAGTTCGTTCTGCTCTTGGCTAATCTCGTTTGCAAATTGGATCATCATGAGAAATGCCATGATAATGCCTGCCGCCATACTCATCGGGACGGCATTTTCGTTCGATCCGGATGCCGAAGGGGCAGTGGCCGAGCTGCTTAAAGCGCCTGTATCGGTATCCACCTCTTCCGATTCGTCTGCTTCATCCGCCGAACTGGATGCGCCTGCCCCGTACGGAGCGTCGACATCAGCCTCCTCGTCTAACGTATCGGTAGAATTGAGCAAATCATCCAAGCCCCTGAAACCAAGAGCATGCAAAGATTCCGCAGCTTCTGCGATATCGCCGGCGCTTTCATCAAAGTTCTGATTCTGTTTACTCTGGTCGAGATTGTCTTCGTCCGCATGAATGCGAGCGAAAGCAGGCGGGACTTGGGACAAGTCCGACTTCGCAGCACCTATATAATAGGCCGATTCATTATCATTATTTTGGCTTCTGATACCCATAATTTACACCTTTTTTATTTTATTATTATATTTATAAATCTTATCTCTTATGCGCTAATTGATGCCTGAGCGGTTGAAGAGTTACCGATTACGCCAGTCACCGAGTCGCCTGCGTTGGATTGCGGAGTGATCGCCGAGGCGTCATTTCCGATCAAGCTGCTCATCGCTTGCATTTCGCTATCGCTAGTAGAGGTGCCTTTCGCCATATCGCTCTGTATCAAGCTTGCTTCCTGCTGAACGGCGCTCGACTGCAGAGAACTGTCGGTGTCTTTGTCGTAACTTCCCCCTACCAATCCTTGTAACTGAATGATCAAGTCCATGCTCCACTGGTCGTCGTTCGCAAAGTCGGGGCCTGTGATAAGCTCATCGATGGCTGCTTGTTGCTTCGCTTTATCAGGAGTACCATCAGAATTAGTCATGTTTGCGATTGCCGTCACATCAATTTCAGCTTGCGAAGGCTGTCCCGTATCAGGATTTTCACTGTGGTGCAGCCAATCTTCATTCAAGTTCAGATTTGCAGTACCCCACGCACTTGCCGAAGAACTGTGGGCGGCGATCGTAAATTGGTTGTTGTTCATCGCTGAACATACATCTCTATTAAAACTCCAAAACATTGATGGTTTTTCTGTCATAATCTTCCTTTTAGCTTAGACTTTTTGTTGATGCTTTTGCTTGATCCATTACGCTAAATATAGGCGCTGTCAAGCTGTAGGTTTCCTGAAGCGTGCCGCCAAGGAAATCGACCATCGACTTGATTTTCTCTTCCAGGTTATTCTCATTTCCCGTTTCCACGTTCGCTTGGTTCTGATCCAACGATTTATATTGGTTGTCCATCGATGCTACAGTCGCCATAGCAGCCCCGCCTCCTGGATTATGCAACCCTGACACCGGGTCTACATAAAAGGGATCGGGAGGTACTGGGCCAATGGTAGCGTCCGGCTTCGCGATCGCCAAGGTATCGACGAAATAGTCCGTCGTCCACTGAGCGAGGTCATCCATCCAGCTTTGGTTTAAAAGGCAAATCTGCGTCGCCAAAGGAAATCCGGTCATGGCCGCCGATATCTGCGCATCGTTATTCGTATCCTGTTGCAACGCGATCGCTGCAATCACTGCTTCTAAAGAGGCGTACATCTCATTTCTCCTTATTGCTTGCTTTGGTTTTGAACGGACGTATTCACCTCGTCGATTATAGACTTGATGAGCGAAGACATGAATGACTGCTCGTTCTTTTCGAATGAAGTATCCGTCGAAACTTCCTGGTTCAATTCCGCGTTGATTGACTGCGAGGACGATGTGATAACGGATTCAGGATCGGTAAACCCTTGCGCAGCTTCGGTCGCGTTCTTTGGGTCTCCCTTTAGGCCCATGTTTTTTTGCATATCCTGAATGGTATCCATCTTGTTCGGGTCATATTTCGGGTCAGAAGGAGGTACGAGGTTGAAATACTGGGTGATATTGTCTTGCATGAGGCCCAACTGCTGTTGGATCGTGGATAATGCCTCAGGATCGAAGCAGCTTTGTACTTCCGGCTTATCAAGAAGTTGCTGCAATTGGTCTGTAGCATTATAGATATCATTAATCGATGGTGACTTGGGATCCGAACCATTTGTACAGTTTTGGAGATCATCGGTCATCTTCGTGATGTCGCCCATGACCGCCATGCTACTACCGACGATTCCGTACTGATCTTCCGAAATGCTCAATATGTTGTCTGTCTGTTGAGGATTTACGCTAGCCATACAGGCATAGAGGAAGTAAAGGAGCGCCTGCTCCGGTTGACCGGCATCGAGCAGTGCGTCGAATTTGGGCAGGACTATCGTCCTATAGTCGCTCTGGTCTTGGTTTAGCTGATTGACCATATCTGTGTGTTTTTGGACGTCGGCTTCTGTTTGCGCATAATCGTCATCCCAATCTGTAATGCCTGGAATCGATGTTGTCATAATTAAATCCTCACGTTCTTTTTCTGTTTATTATGTCTCTTCGAGCCTTTTGGGATCTCGAGGTGTTGAAGGTCTTCTTTGACCGTCTGAATCTCTTGCCATTGCTCGGGGGTAAAATTCGACGGATTCGCAAAATGCTGACTCATCTCATTGGCACTAAGTCCTTTAGATGCAGCTGCCCGGTCGAACGTATCCCAAAGGATTCTAAAGGAGTCCCGTAACTTCTCCCGAAAGTTCTTTTGATTGCTATGTTCTTGATTTCTAACGAGATACAGTTCTAGAAATCCATCAAAAGCATCAGCCAGCGAGCTTAGCTCGGGAGACTGTCTTCTGGTATGTTGTAAGATCTCTTTCAATTGTTCTAGATTCATAACCTAACCCTTCCTTTTCTCACCTATAATAATAATATTATCAAATAAATATTAAAATATCAATAATTATTTATCCCAATATTCATAAAATGTTATAATAATCTTTATAATTAATTGCCACTATGATATAATAAATAGAAAGGATGATTTAACTATGACAACAGCTCCATCACCCAGCGCTCCATCAGCAGCTGCCGCGACCCTGAGAGAGGACCCCCTCGCAAGCGGCACAGCCATGGTCACAGGCACCGTTGATCCCGTTTTATGGGGGAAATGTAGGCTCGTGAGCGTGGTCAAAGGCCGGTACAACGATTCGGTCATCGATATCACAGAAAAAGGAACCAAAAAGGGCGCTATTTCCAAGGAGCTACTCGACCGGATGGAAGACGTCTGGAAAAAAGCCGAAGAGTATTGCAACAAGTTCAAGCCAGGAGCGCACGATGGAGACATCGACTTTAGCGCACTTTCCATCTCCTTTAAGGACAATGGCGGCAAAACCCATACTATAGATGAATATACGATCACGGATCCTGAGCTGGCAAAGCTAATGCGAGAGATCAACTACTTGGCCAAAGAGCTTGGACAATTTACCCATTCATCACAGCCAGGCGTCCGCTCGAACCGACCTGCCAATGCTCCTGCTCCTCTAGAAAAAACAAGCGCAGCCTGGATACAAGACCATACTCGCGGCGCCGATGATTTCCTTGCTTCTAAGGATTACCAGTACTTGGCAAAAACTTTGAATCCCCCCACCCTTGTCGGCCACGCGGGAGATAAAATCCGCGCAGCGGAGAGCTTCATCTCCCTTTTCAGCAACAAACTCCATGCTAAAAAAACAGTCCTCAAAGATGCGCTTGACCGACTTAGCGAGAGCGAGCTCGATAAAAGAATCGCGAAAAGAAAGCAGATCGAGCAGATCGAAGCGCAGATCGCAAAACTCGCTCAGCTCGATAAAAAAGCGATTTTCTGGAACGTCGCCCACGCAAATGACGACTTTGGAGCCACATCGATGCATCCGGATGTCCGCTTGGCAAGAGCGCGCGAGATCCGCTCCTCCATGGCATCCAACTTAACAAGAAACAATACCCTCACGGGCAACACTCTGAAAGATTCTCGCTTCAGCTCCCGCCCCGACGAGGCTTACCTCACAGCATACGCTAAAGACGCCGGAGAACTATTCCTCCATGACAGATGGCTCTACGAGCAGCACCTGGCCTTAGGCGACACGCTGACTCCTAAACACGCTTGCGCCGAAGAACTAGTAGTCAACGTCATATCGAGCTTGAACGATCCTCGCTTTGATTTGGACGAGGCGGTATCTTCATTAGCCCTCCCTGCCAAGGGCGATATACACGACGTGGTCGCCGAGGCATTGGGAGAAGCGAGAGACCAGCTGCGAGCCGACCTCTTCGGAATCCCCGTTCCCCCGCCGCCTACAGCGCCTACAACTTAAGAATTCGCTCAACATCTTAAGCAACTCAAAATCAGCCTGTTACAAAAATCAAACCATAACATCATAATAATCAATTATTTACATTATATTAATAATCAATTTACAAATAATTAAACATTATGGTATAATTAATATATAAATTAACAGGTGGTATGACTAAGAAATACATAGATAATTTAAATAAAATCTTCGACACATCGGGAGTTCCATCCCAAGAAAAACTGACAAACCTCATGGATGAGAGTTTGGAGTTTTTCCGGGAAGTCAAGTCCAAGATGGAATCTGACGACCCTGTAAAACGGGAAGAGGCTTTAAAAGAAACGCTGGAAATCAAATGGCTTCTCGAATCGAAGATGCAATCGCTTTGCGATAAAACAGGGCTCAATATGAGCCAATTGGCTGCTTTAGCGGAAAACACGAGCCGTATGTCTCCGGAAGAGCGCAGCGCGATCGAAAGCGCGAAAGCGAAATTTCAGGAAATTCAAGACTCAGAATTTTTACAAAACAAAACCAAAGTTTAAAAATAACCCAAAATAATAGGATTATCCATGTCAAACTATGAACCACTTACAGATTTACAATGGCAGCTTCTCGAGCCGCTATTTCCAGCTCCGGTCAAGCGTACAAGAGGCAAACCTCACACGCCTTGGCGTTCCGTCGTAAATTCGATCTTGTACGTTCTGTTTACAGGGCTCAAGTGGGGATCTCTTCCGAAAGAGCCGGCATTTGCGACAAAGTCAGCCGCGCACCGCTGGTTCATTCTTTGGGAAAAAAATGGATTCCTCAAAGAAATCGTCAATGTGTACCAATCGCTGGCGCAGATTGCCTCCGGCATCAAGCTCCCGCGCCGTCGCAACCGTCTGCCGGCAGTAAAACGGTCTCTTGAAACCGTAGCGGCCAGCTAAATATAGGATGCGCAGGGATGGGGCGCATTCCCATTTTCTGGGTGCTCTTTCTCGGGGAGAAACCGGCCATCTCTCGCCCTTTGTTCCTCACAAAGGGAGACGCCGCGCCATTTGTTCGTCGCAAATGGCAAGACTTGGCGCAGTTTTCCCTCAAGAAATCCCTACCCAGAAAACGGGAATGCGCCCCAAGGACGCCTTCGGCTCCTTGCGCAGTTTCTTTTTTTCACCATCAGTTTTCTTGTTCCCTACAGAGCCAATTGCCTCTACAAAGTGAAGCTTCGTCATCTCTCGCTGTTCCCCTGTTTTTCTCTACAATGAGATCAGGAACGAATACCCTCTTGAACCGGACCACCGGCCGCCCATCCCGACATTCTCTTTCCTTTTTTTCCTGTAACAGGAATAATGTGACAGAGGGTGTGTTAATATGGTTCAGGGTTTCTTAGAAAAACTTTGCGCTGAATTATCAATTGCCCCTGTTCCGAAACTGAACGAAAAAAAAAATTATCACTTTCGTTTCAGCGCCGGAACTGAAATCGACCTTGCCGATCTGCATCCCGGAGTAGGGATGCGCGCAAATATTTGTCTCTGCCCTGCAAGGAAAAGAGAAGATTTATTCATCTATTTGATGCGGGCGAACCTGCTCGGTCAAGGAACGGGCGGGGCGCGGATTGGCTTGGATGAAAAAGAGAAGAGCTTGACACTCTCGCTTGGCTTGCCCTATGAAATGAATTATCATGCTTTCAAGGAAGCCTTCGAAGAATTTGTCAACCACCTCGTGTATTGGCGGGATGTTGTGGCAAAATTTGAAACGCAGTGACGCGAACGAATGCGATCCGAGAGGATCGCCGATGAACAATTTGAAGAGAACGGATACGAAAGTGAGCGCAGCGAACAATCGTGGCCCGAAAGGCCGCCAACGAACGGCAAATTCCAAAACAATGAACCCGTGTATTAGCGCATGCCAGCCCATCTGATCGCAGAGGAAGGGCCTCTCCGCGGACTCCTCTTGAATCTGGAAGAAGGTGATGAATGGATCGTCGGCCGCGATCCTGAAGAGGCCGCTTTCGTCATCGAAGACGACACCGTATCTAGAAAGGCCGCCCACTTGAGCCGCGGCCCTGAAGGGATCTATCTTGAAAACCTTAGCCGCGCCAATCCTACCTTAGTGAATGACGAACGGATCGATGGCCGGGTGCTTCTAAAAGAAGGGGACCGGGTCCAGATCGGCCATACCACTTTCCTGTTCTCGGAGTCGGAAGTCCCCGAAATCGGCGCCAAGAAAAAGCCCAAAGGCGGATACGACGATATTTTCGGTTCTTTGGAAGAGGAGCCGCCTCCGCAAGAGACCGCCCCGAAACGGCGGGAAAAGACAGAGAAGAAGAAGAAAAGCGAATCGTCCAATGCGTATGATACCATTTTCGAAGACACTGGGGCCGAAGAAGACCAATTGCCGTTCAACCTCCTTTCAGAAACGCCTCTTTTGCTGAAAGTGATCTCCGGACCGAATGCCGGAGCTGAAATCGGCATCGAGAAGGGAAGAACCTACACCCTCGGTAAAGATCCCGACTCTTGCGATATTGTCTTCCAAGATTTGAGCGTCTCCCGCAATCATGCCCGGTTCGCCGTGAGCGCGGATGGAGCGATGGAGATCGAAGACCTCGGCTCCAAAAATGGCACCGTGATCAATGGAACGCCCGTCACCGAAAAAAAGGCCATTACGACTCAGGATATGATCGCCTTGGGAACGACGGTCTTCCTCATCATCGACCGGGAAGCGCCTCAAGAGACGATTTATTCGCCGATGGTGCCGTCCTATGAGCCTCCCAAAGCGGAAACGCCTCCGCCGGCCGTGATTGCGGCCGAAGAGCCTGTGGAAGAAAAAAAGGATTGGAAGAGAGAACCGATCCCGATGAAATATTGGATCGCAGCCGCATCGTTCGCCGCGATCTTCCTGATTGTGTTCCTCAGCTTCTTTTCCCTTTTCAAGTCGAACCAAGTCGAAATAGTCCGCAAGGAACCAGTCGGGCGCATCCAAAAGGCGCTTGCAAAATTCGAAGGAGTCCAATTTTCTTTCAATCCTGCAAGCGGAAAGCTCTTCTTAGTCGGACACGTCCTGACCACCGTCGATGCGCAAGAAATGAGGTTCAGGATCGGCGAGATCGATTTTATCACTTCAACGCAGGACAATGTCGTCATCGATGAATCGGTCGACAAGGCGATTAATGAGGTCCTGAATAACAATCCAGATTTCCGCGGGGTCTCTATCCAATCTCCCCAAGCGGGCAAATTCATCGTCTCCGGCTATGTCGATACGAATGCTATGGCCATGCAGCTTTCCGAATACCTCGTCGCCAATTTTCCTTACCTCGACCGGCTCGAAAATAAAGTCGTCGTGGGGGAAATTTTGAACGCCCAGGTCGAAGGGCTGATCTTTTCAAAAGGATTCGGCGGGGTCTCATTCCAATACATAAACGGCGAATTGGTGCTATCGGGCAATTACAGCGACAAGATGAACGATCAGTTCAAGACCCTCCTCAAAGAACTCGACGCAGTGCAAGGAGTGAACGGGGTCAAGAATTTCGCGGTCGCGTCGACTCCTAACCAGGCGGCGATCGATATCTCAGGACAATTTCAAGTAACGGGAATTTCTCAGTATGATGGGAAAGGATTCAGCGCCATACTCAACGGAAAAATCTACGAATTAGGCGATCAAGTGAGCGGCATGTCGATCACTGAAATCGATCCGGCGACGATTCTACTTGAAAAAGATGGAATAAAATATAAAATCAACTACACCCGGTGAAAAGGAGAAGTGTATGTTCGGATTAGAAGAAAAGGAAAAAAAGGAGAAGTTCGCTTTTGATCTCGAAAGAAGAGTCAAAGCTGAACCTCAGCATTTGAAAGAGCTTCTCGCAAAAGCGGAAAAGCGGATCTTGGAAATCAAAAAGCTACTGCGCGAAGGGGCGAATGAAAAAGATTTCGACCGCCTCGGCATTCTCCTTCACGGCTATGCCGCATTGCAAAAAGTTCTAAAAAAAGCCGGAAAATAATAAGAGGAGCCATCGAACAATGAAACTACCGCAGCTAACCCTAAGCTTCACTACACTCATTAAAAACTACGCCAGATTGCAATCGCAGCTCATGAGCCAGGTCAGGATCCTCGCTAGTCAAATGAGTACGGCGACTCCAGGTTCTTTCATACTCCTGCAGTTTCAAATGAGCCAAGTCACCCAACTCGGCGAATCGATCTCCAATTTGATCGCACAGGTCAATTCGGTGTGCAACCACGCTGTAGGCAATCAAGGCAAGCAATAAAGGATAAACTAATGACGACATCATGGAAACTTTTCAAAGAGGATTGGCTTCTCTTCACAGAATCCGGCTTCATCGCAGTAAACCAAGCGGACGAAGACGCAGCCGTCAAGCTATTCAAAGCCGGTGAACTGCTCAATCCAGAAAACTTCTTGCCGCGCATAGGCTTTGGCTATCTCCACCTGCATAAGCTGGAACTGAAACAGGCTGTAAAAATTTTCGAACAGATCCTCGAAAAAGAGCCTCATAACGACATGGTGAAAGCATTCCTCGGGCTTTGCTTGGGGATGATGCCGAATATGGCCGACAAGGGAGAAAAACTCCTGGAGCAGACGACTCATTCGAAAGATCCTGAGATCCAGCAGCTTTCTAAGACTGCCATCGATTTCGTGGAAAAGTTCATTAAGAAATCCCCAGGGCCTGTAGGCAAAGGCAAATCGTGACCATTCCAGAGACCCCTTCCCCAGACAAAAGCCCAGACCGGATCACTCCCTCCAAGGCTTTGGAGGCGGATCAGGCGATCCGCCAGCCTCCTTCCGGGCAAGGTTTCCAATCCTACATGCAAAAAGGTGCATCTCCCGCGTCTGCCACAACACCGGGAAGCCCGACCCCCATGGAACTCTCCCGTTCCATGACAACTCAGACAGGCACTCCAACTGTTCCTTCACTCTTGGCGCAGGCGCAGACGGCCCAAGATACTTTGGGTACGGTTCATCAACAGTTTCAAACGCCGAATCTGCAGTTGAAACGGTCGCAAGCGCACCTTCTCAGGAATAAGCTGAACGACGCAAGGGAATATAGCCGTGCCGCCTCCGCCAAGCTCGGCGTCGAAACTCCTGCGATGAAATCTCCCGCTGAACCTGGGGTGATCTCTCGGTTTCTCGCTCAAATCAACGATGGTCAAGACCAATTTACAGCGATTCAGAACAAGCTCCAGGAAATGTCCTCATCAGCGCATCAGCTAAGCGCGGGCGATATGATGATCCTCCAGAGCAAAATGGCTTTAGCCCAACAAGAAATCGAATATTCCTCGACCCTCTTGAGTCGCATCACGAGTTCCATTACAACGATCATGAGCATCCAGTTATAAATTGTCACCTTTTTACCCCTCGGGTTAATCACCATGGATCTGCCCCCTTCATTCGATAAACTGATCAGCCATCTCGAAGAGGTCGAGCTGACGACCGTACATGGGCGCATCACCGAAGTGATCGGCATGCTCATCCGCGCGATCATCCCTCAAGTGAAAATGGGCGAGGTCTGCCTGATCAAAAGAGCCGGCGAGCCGCTCGCCGCCGAAGTCGTTGGCTTCACCCGAGACGAAGTCATCCTTTCTCCTCTTGGCGATATGAAAGGGATCGGCCCTTCTTCCGAAGTCATCCCAATGCGTATGCCCATGCACATCAAAGTAGGCCCTCAGCTTTTGGGCAGAGTGCTGAATGGCCTTGGCCAGCCACTGGATGAAGATACCCATGGCCCGCTCAAGCTGACCGAAAGCTACCCTGTCATTAATTCTCCTCCCGACCCCCTCAAGCGCGGCCTGATCACGAAACCTATCCCAGTAGGCATCCGATGCATCGACGCAGTGCTGACCTGCGGCAAAGGTCAAAGAGTCGGTATTTTCAGCGCTGCAGGCGTCGGAAAATCAACCCTTCTCGGCATGATCGCGCGCAACGCGGTAGCCGATGTAAACGTCATTTCGCTGATTGGCGAGAGGGGTCGCGAAGTTCGTGAGTTCTTGCAAAACGACTTGGGTACGGAGGGGATGAAGCGCTCAGTTATCATAGTCTCTACTTCCGACCAGGCAGCGCAAATGCGCCTCAACGCCGCCTATGTCGGCACAGCGATCGCCGAATATTTCCGAGACCAGGGAAAATCGGTCATCCTGATGATGGATTCCGTGACCCGTTTTGCACGTGCGCTTCGCGAAATTGGCCTAGCCGCCGGAGAGCCGCCTGCCAGGGCCGGTTACACCCCTTCAGTTTTCGCTATCCTCCCCCGGCTTCTGGAACGCTCGGGAAATTCTGATAAAGGTTCGATCACCGCCTTTTATACGATTTTGGTCGCAGGCGATGATCTGAATGAACCAGTGGCCGACGAGGTTCGCTCCATCCTCGATGGCCACATCATCCTTTCTTCGGAACTGGCCCGGCAGTACCATTTTCCCGCCATCGACGTCCTTTCGTCGGTCAGCCGCGTTTTGTCTCAAATCGTGGACAAACAGCATCTCGAAGCGATCGGAAAAGTCAGAGAAGTGCTCGCTAATTATAAGAAAAACGAGCTTTTGATCCGCATCGGGGAATACAAGCCGGGCTCAGACAAAAACGCCGATTTCGCACTCAAATTCATCGACAAGGTCAACCGCTTTTTGAAACAGCAGATCGAAGACAAAGCTCCGATGGAAGATACGATCCGCGCCCTAAAATCCTTATTCACTTAGTGCTCCGCTCGGGAATTATCGTAGGATGCGACTCGAACCAACAATGGCTCCTTCCATGGTGGTGGAAGCACTATTCCGCCCATAATTCGTACCCGGTCGCATTTGTCGATTTTGGGATGACGCAAAATGGAAGGTCGTGGTGTAAAGAGAAAGGCGAGTATATCTTGCTACCCCCTCTCGATCCTCTATTTTCTTCCATGAAACCGATCCCTCCTTCCATTAAAGAATCCTGGGAACTTCGCTATGGAAAAAAGTATTGGAGTTCCCGTTGTGCCTGGCTGAAAAAACCATTTGCTCTTTTTCAATCCCCTTTTGATTGCGGGATTTGGATAGATCTCGATTGCCAAGTAAAAGGAACTTTAGAGCCCATTTTTCATTGTCTTGGGTTCGGGACCGAATTCGCTCTGTCCAGAGATGCAGAGCAGCACCGCCCTCTTCTTTTGCCCGGTGAAGTCCATTACAATTCAGGGGTGATTGCTTTTCGAAAAAGGACAAAAATCCTCCAGCAATGGAGAGAGGCAATCGTTGCATTTAAAGATCTATTGCCGGGCGATCAGGAAATCTTGTCCCGAGCCATTTTCCTTCATAAACCGGCTGTATTGGAGCTTCCGTTTATTTATAATTGGCCAAAAACTTTTGGCGCAAATGAACATTCGATCATTGATCATTTCTTCGGAGGCCAGGGGAAGCTCGATATTTTGCACAGCATCGGAGTCGATGCATTTTGCCAAAATTTATGATCGATAAAAAAACCGAGCGGATGGTCATATTTTTCGATTTGTGCAATAATGGGGTATATCATGTCCAAACTCAACTACCCTCTCGAGCAAATGCTTTTGATCAAGAAAAATCGCTTCGATTCGGCGGTGAAAACGCTCGAAGAGAAAAAGGCGATCTTGGAAAAAGCATATGAAAAACTCTACGACCTGACCCAGGAACGAGATAGAGTCCTGAAACATAAAGTCGCAAAACTCGAACAATTGAGGCACGAGCTCGACACAGGCACGACGACAGACGTGATTCAAAGGAGCAAGGTCTACCTGAAAATCGTCGATGAACAGCTCGCTGAAAAAGAGAAAAAAGTCGCCGATCAGCAAAAACAGGTAGACGTGGCCCAGAAGCAAGTGGACATCGCGACAGACGACTTGTTCCAAAAGAAAAAAGACCTGGAAAAGCTTGAACTTCACAAAAAGGAATGGGAAAAAGAGATGGATTACTGGGTTCAGCAAAAAGAAGGGGTGGAACAAGATGAGCAGGGCTCTGCGACCCACTTTTTGCACAAAAGGGAAAAGCACATCAGAAAAAAGGATCGAGAAAAAAAGGAAAATGGATCAAGCTAAGCATAGGGCAGAAGCTCCTAAGCCCTGCTGCACGCGAACATTTCTGCCGTTTTTGGGCAAAGAGAGGTTTCTATGTCATCGTCATCCCGCATCCCGCCAGTTCCTCCGAATAAAGGAGGCGAGCTAGATAAAACCGCGCCGACCTCTGCGCACCGCAGGGTCGAAAAAGTGGAAAAGGTCTCTGAAGTCGACGACGAATCCCGAACAAGGCAAAGATTCAGACAGTTCGTCGACGCCGAAGAAGAAGAGAAGTCGAATCTTCCGACCCCATTTACGATATTTTCCGGAGAACCTGGAACCGCTTCCACAGGAGGACTGGGATCCTCCGTTTCCTCTCAGGATATCGACGCAACAGCCTTGCCGAGTCCGACCTACTCTCCTCCCCCTTCAACCGTTTTAGACGGCACGGCGCTACAGGATGAAGAGCAGCCGCCTCTTCCCCAATCTGACCAGTTTTGGCAGAGCGTCGAAGAACCTGCCGAATACAGTCAGCCGTCGATGCAGCCTCAAATGGAAGAAACGCCCAACTCAGCTTCCCGCATCTTCGTAACCTCGGAAGATACGGACAAAAACGCAAAGCAGCCTTCCTCGCAGGAAGTAAGCCAAGAGTCTCCTGAAGACAAAGCCGTTGCAGCATCAGAGAAAAAAAGAAACGGGGCACGCCTCTCCGAAAAAAGCGGGAAGCCTAAAGGGCCGCAGCTCCCTTCTCCTTTCGAGCTTTCTGACGAGGGTGGAAGGGCAGAAAAGGACAAACTCCTTTCGGGCAAAACAGAAGGATCTTTTCCTGCTAAAGGGAAAAAGGGGGAAGCGGATCTTCCTCCCCATCCCGCATTCATGGTCTCCAAAAAAGAGGAAATTGAGTCTTCGCTTTATTTTCGAGAAGAGAAAGGGAAAAGAAAAATGTCAGGACCGGAAGGCGTAATCGCGCCGCAAGGAGATGAAGGCATCAAGTACATAGGTCCCCTCTCTCCGGAAGAAGCCCGACACGATGGCCGGCTGCCGCCTGAAGAGAGGGTTGGGCATCAGCTAGCCCGCTCGCTAAGGGAGGAAGAAGTGCAGCCTGCCGATTCATCCAAACGGCTCGTCGAGGATCAAGGAAAGAGAAAAAAACCGGAGGCGCAGGAAGGTGGTCCCACGAGCAACCAAGAAGAAGCAGGCGGCAAAAATAAAAAAAAATCCCGACAAGAAGAGGCTGAGTCGCTCCAAATGCAATCTCCGTCGACAGAGACTTTGCCCAGTTATGTCATCCCCGTCGCAGGCGCCGCGGCAGCGGCGGCCCAACCCTATCTTGGACTTGAAGCGCTTTCGATTTACTACCATATGATCGGCACAATCACAGCGATGGTTTCTCCAAAAGGCGACAGCCGCACGGAATTCATATTGAACGCTCCCTCGTTCGCCAATTCTAAATTCTACGGAGCCAAGATCTCGATCGAAAAATTCTCCACGGCTCCTTATCAATTGAACATCCGGTTAACAGGTTCGAATGAGGCAGTGGCCGCATTCAATCAGAACATTCCCAACTTGCTCGCAGCCTTCCAAGCTGGGAAATTTTCCTATACGGTGAACCGGATAGAAGCTGCCTTTGAAAAGCCGCTTTTCAAAAGGAAGGAATCAGCCGGGGAAAAAGGGCAAAAAGGCGGCGGGGCAAAATAGGAAAAAACAATGGCAAAAAAAACCGCCTTGCGTTTACGCAAAGTGCTTGAATTCATCGAGGGAACGGATCAGATCCCTCTTTTTGGAAATGCTCCGCCTTTCGACTGGTATCGCCTTTCCTCGCTTCTTGCCGCCCGGTTCGAAATGAAGGATTTTTCACTTCAGATCTCCGAACAAGCTTGGATAAAGGCCGAAAAAGTCCAAGAAGGACTAGGCGCGAATTATTTCTGCACCTCCATTTTTTTAAACCCCATTCCGTCTCCCTTTTTTTTCGTTATTCCGAAAGCTGACAAGAACAAGCTAACAGCTTCAATGATGCAAGGAAAATCCAAAGCGCAAATTTCCGAACCTCTTAAAGAAGGTTTCTGCCGCTTTCTTGTCCTGGAAGCCCTTGCCGCCTCAAGCTCGATCGACCCGATTTCAAAACTCACGCCATCCCTTGGAGAAAAATCTAAGGTACCGGAAGAAAATGCTTTCTGCATCGATGTCGAAATCTCATTCAGCGAGCAATCTTGTTGGTCAAGGCTGATCCTGCCCGCTTCATTCCACAAAGCCTGGCTGGAACATTTCGCCTTACACGAGATGGAATATGTCAGCAGCGAACTGTCCAAATCCACAGAACTCATCCTTGGATTGGAATGCGGCTCTGTCCTTCTCTCTCGATCGGAGTGCGATGATTTGAAACCCGGGGATTTCGTCCTTCTCGACAAAGGAAATTACAACGTAGAGAGGAATACCGCGATCGCCGTTTTAAAAATCGGAACCATCCCTCTGTTTCAAGCCAAGATCGAGAGAAACCAGATGGAACTGCTCGAATATGCATTCACAAATGAGGAACGTATGGAACAAAATAGCCGAGGCGACTCCCGATTGACGCCGGCCGAAGAAGAAAACACCTCGATCAAAGATGTCCCTTTGAATGTATGCGTTGAGTTGGCCCGTCTGAAAATCACGCTGGACCACTTGATGCATTTGAATCCCGGAAACACGCTCGAACTGCCGATCGACCCGGATCAAGCCGTTTCTTTAACCGTAAATGGAAAAAAAATCGGACGTGCGGAACTCCTCTATTTAGGCGAGTCTCTTGGCATCCGAATCCTAGAAATAGGATGAGAGATGTGTGAATCCTGCCCTAAAACCGGGGTTCGTCGCATTTCGAGACCGCTTTACGACTTCGTAAACAGTGCATGGATATTATTCTCCAAAGTTTGAATCGAAAAAGAACCGACAAATCGACTAAAATTTAATTTAGAGATGATCTCTAAAACATTTTTGAATCTTTTCTCCTCTCATTTTAGTGTTGTCGATCATTTCCATAAACGATATGCTCTCATGTACTCCTGTGAAATATTGCATAAAACACTAGGGTATTTTACGATTCGGAAGAGGTCGCGAAAGATTCTATGACTGCTCGTATAAAGGCTTTTTCAATTGCCTTTTCACTCCTCTCTTCGTTTTTCCTATATTCTGATGATGCGCCAAATATCTCCATCGCAGCAGAATCGATAGAGAGAAGCGATAGCGAGATGCAAAGTCTTGAAACCTACAAGGAAGCGCCTTCCGAACAGTTGCTCACTGCACAAGAAACTGCGTCCTTTTCCGCTCCTGTCTCCGTTGAAAGCAAAGAAGCAGCGGCATCTCCGGCGCAAGGTTATACGATCAATTACGATACCGTTTCTATCATCGAGTATATCCGTTTCGCGAGCAAGATCTGCAGCGTCAATTTCATCTTCAACGAAACCGACCTAGATTTTACCGTAACGGTCGTGTCGGATGCTCCGATTACGGCCCAAAACGTCATGGGAACCCTTATCCAAGTCCTGCGCATCCATGGGCTGTCTTTATTGGAACAAGACAACAACCTAGTGATTCATAAATCGACCGAGGTAGTGCAGATCGCGACACTCGTATGCGACAACAACCAGGGGAAAAACGCCCCGATCGTCACCCGGATCTTCCGCATCAAAGAGGCAAAAGCGGAAGCTGTCGCCGGCG
Organism: Chlamydiota bacterium; assembly: GCA_013285585.1. Classification (GTDB taxonomy): domain Bacteria; phylum Chlamydiota; class Chlamydiia; order Chlamydiales; family SM23-39; genus CAIPFQ01. Next base: position 8,531 of record JABDHH010000009.1, on the reverse strand, counting down.
TCATCCGCCCGATGATTTCCAACGCGGCGCTTCTGGAAGTCTTGCCGGAAACCAAGCAAATGATCCTTACCGATGTGACCACAAACGTCGACAAGGTCGCCGCGCTGATCGAAATTCTCGACTCCCCGATCAATCAGCTGGGAGTGCGGGCTTATATAACGATCCACAATACCCCTGAACCTCTTGTAGAGCTTGCCAGCCAGATTATGAGCCCGATTGCGCAAGGGAGCCCGTTCATCCTCGTTCCTCAGCCCATGGCCAGCTCGATCTATATCGTCTCTACAGGCGATCTCATCGATAAAACGCTCGCGATCCTCGCCAGCTTGGACGTCCCTCCGAAAAAAGAGGTTCTGGCGCTTAGGAAACTCAAGGGAGAGAATATCTTCGTCTACAAAGCTTCGAACCGCCCCGCCGACGAAATCCTAAACGGGCTGCTCAATATCGCCGACAATCTGCAAAAATCGGGAATTCCCGAAGGAGATTTGATCACTACGATGGAATCGGCTCGTGTGCTCAAGGAGACGAATTCGATCACCTTCGTCGGATCAAAAGAATCGATCGCGAAGGTGAAAGAGTTTCTTACGGCTCTGGACGTCCCGGGAAAAGGGGCTCCCATGAAAAATTCGTTTTTCGTCTACCGACCCAAAAACAGGAGCGCAAAGGATATCGTCGCCGCCTTGAAGGAAATGGCCGACCATCTCAAAGGAACGAAAGAAAACGCGGCCCTGGTTGAAATCCTTTCTAGCGCAACAATCAATAAGACGACGAACACCATCGTTTTCTCAGGGGACGAAAGCCAGTTCGGCCGCGTACAGGAGCTTCTAGGCACGATCGACATCTCCTCCGGGAAAAAGCTGCCGGAAGTTGCGAAAAACGATTTTTTTCTCTACAAGATCCAGCACGCAAACTATGACGATCTCCAATCCTCATTGAAATCGTTTGCGAAGAAGCTCGATAAATCGAACGTCATGGACGAAGGGCTCATCCAGACTATCGACGAAATGAAACCGATCACCGAAACCAATTCGATTCTCTTTTCCGGTCCCGAGCCCGCCTTAGCCAGGCTGAAAGAATTGGTTCCCATATTCGATTCCGGCATCGCCACGATCCCCGTCAGCGACAAGTTCTTTATCTACAAGCCGAAAAACCGGAGAAGCGACCAACTTGACAAAACCCTTCAAGAAGTCGTCCGCAATCTCAAAGCGGATCAATATCGCGACCCTGCCTTCCTGCGGACCATCGACAGCATGAAGTTAGTCAAAAGCACCAACTCCCTTCTGTTTACAGGCGATGCGGCCTCGATAAAAAAACTTGAAGATCTGATTGCTACGTTCGATCTGCCGACAGGTCAAAAACCGGGAAAAATCATTTGGATTTTCCAGCCTAAAGTCGTTTCGAGGGAAAAGACCGAAATGTATCTCAAGCAGCTTTCGGGCAACCTAGACAAGGACAGCGAATCGGAGTTGATTGACGCAATCCGTTCGATGAAATGGATCGACGCTTCCCAATCATTCATATTCCAAGGCACTGCGAATGCGATCGACCGACTCAAAGATCTCGTCCAAACCTTCGACCAGCAGTCTCAAGGCCAGAAAAACTTTTTCCTTTATTCCCTGCAGCATGCCCCCCTTGACAAGACGAACCAATATCTCGATCAGCTCGCGGACAACCTGAGCAAAAAAGGCGGGAATCAGGATCTCGTCGATGCGGTCCGTTCAAGAAAATGGATTGCCGATTCCCACTCTTTCATGTTCCAAGGCCCTGAAGCTTCACTTGCCCGCGTCAAAGATGTTCTCCAAAGCTTTGATGTCGTATCCGCATCGGCCAGGAACTTTTTCCTCTATCCTCTCCAATATGCGCCCGAGGATAGAGCAGCCCAATACCTCGACCAGCTCGCGAACAATATGAGCAAGGAAGGACACAACAAAGATCTCGTCGAAACGATCCGATCGAAAAAATGGATCGCCGATTCCCACTCCTTCATGTTCAACGGCCCTCCTGCAGCGCTCGACCAGATCAAAGAGCTTCTCGCCAATTTCGACAAGCCGGAAACTCGAAATGTAAAACCGGGATATTTCATCTACAAGCTTCAATCCACTTCAGGAGACGTTGTCGAAGAAGAATTAGATAATTTGGCGAAAGATCTAAAACAAGGCGGTCTCAAAGATGACAAGGTTTTAAGCGTCATTGAGAACATCCGCTATGTGAAAGAGACCAATTCTCTGCTCCTGACCGGCGATCCCTCGGCGATCGAAGAGGTCAAGACCCTGATCGCCGAATACGATTATCCTCGAGTTAACGTCAATCAGATCAGCAGCAATTTTTTCTTGTACAAGCCTCAGCATCAAACGGCCGCGCAGATCGAGAAATCGCTGCAGGAGGTCGCGGCGAACTTGAAAAAAGCAGGGCTTGCCGATCCTCCTCTTCTCCAGGCGATCAATTCGGCTAAATATGTCGAGACGACCAATTCTCTGATCTTTACAGGCAATGCAGATTCGATTCAAAAGATCCAAACGCTTTTAAAAGACATCGATACGCCGCCCAAAGAACATGCGCAGATCCAGCACATCGGCAAAACGACATTTCTCCTTTATAAGCTCAAGGTAGCCGGAGGCGCTCAAATCACAACCTCGATCAAAACGATGACGGCCGACCTCAAGAAATCGGGCGGAGCCGATCCAGACATGCTTCAAGCTTTGAACTCGATGAAATATGTGAAAGAGACAAACTCTCTCTTTTTCACCGGCACCGAAGACGCCCTTATGAAAGTCCAGGCGCTTATAGAACAATTCGATGTCACGTCGCTTGCCGCTCCCGCCCCTCTTCCTGAAAAAGCCCCGCAGCCCGGCCAGACAAACTTCTACCTCTATAAACCGGTCTCCCTTCCTATGCCCGACCTCGAGAAACTCATGCATGACTTTGCTGAAAATCTCCGCTCCAGCGGGTTGACCGATCCCGATCTCTTTTCCGCCATCTCCTCAATGCGCACCATCGAACAAACCCAGTCTCTTGTATTCACCGGGACCCCAAAAGCCCTCGACCAAATCAAGGATCTCCTCAAAGCATTCGATATTCCCTCGAATTTGCCAAATAAGCAGCCCACCGCTCCTCTCGAACCTTCGATTCAAGCCATCGAAAATACAAGCTTCCTGGTCTATAAACTCCAATTCCACAAAGGCGACGAGATCCAGAACGCACTGAGGCAAATCGCAAAGGATTTGATTGGAAATAACGCTCCGGTCAACCAAAATCTTCTCAACTCGATCAATTCGATCCAATGGCTCGATGTAACCAACTCACTCCTTTGTTCCGGGGATCAGGAGACTTTGACCCGACTGAAAGAATTGATCAAAAACCTCGACATCCCCTTGAAGCAGGTCTTCATCGAGATCCTCGTGATCGAAACATCGTTGACGAACGCCCTGCTCTTCGGCCTTGAATGGGGCGGCAACTACAAGTTCAACGAAAAATTCGGCGTGAGTTCCTTCAATACCATCCCGCCGCCGAATGCTCAATCAGCTTTTCCCGATACATTCGTGAGCAAGCTCTCAGGCCTTACGCCCCCTCAATCGCCGACTCCTATCGGCAATATCCCCCCTGTTGCCGGATTCGATCTCGGCGTCATCGGGGAAGTGATCAAACATAACGGCAATACCTTCCTGACTCTCGGTTCTTTGCTGAGCGCACTCCAGTCAGATATCGAGACTACGATCATCACTGCTCCCAAGCTTCTGGGCCAAGATGGCCGCACATCGAGCATCTTCTCCGGAGCGAACATCCCATTCACCGGCTCGTTCGTCAACAACACCACGAACGGCGCCACGATCCTCACATCGAACATCGAATACCGCGATATCGGCCTGAACCTGACGATCACCCCCGTTCTGGGCAACTCCGACATCGTGACTCTCGACATCAATTTGGACCGATCCCAGACCGCCACCGATATCACCGGCCAATCACAGCTCAACTTCCAAACTCAGACCGCAAACGGGATCGTCACCAGTAAAACGACCATGCAGACGACTGTCCACGTCCCCGACCGCAATTTCCTTGTCTTAAGCGGATTTGTGAATAATTCGAACACAAAGACCAAACAAGGGATCCCATGTCTTGGGGGACTGCCCATGATCGGCGCCGCCTTTTCTCAGCAAAACGACACGATATCCAACCAAAACGTGGTCATCTTCCTGCGCCCCTTCATCATCAATTCGATCGACGATATGCGGCGCGTAACCTCTGAGCAGGAGATCTTCTTCCGCGACTTGTCGAATACCCCGTTCCTCGAACATAATTATGACGAAGCAGTGGAACTCATCAAATCGATTGACGATGACTAGGGACTGTACCGTAAAGATTGCTTCGTCGCTTTTTTGGATTATTTTGGCCGCTTTTCGCCTTCAAAATTTGGGGGCAATATCGAAAAGTATATATGCCCCCCAAAATTTTGAATCGAAAATCGGCTCAAAAGAACCTAAAAATCGACAGAAGAATCTTTACGGTACACTCCCTAGGCTGTTCTTGATTGCGGCTCTTGCCCTGATGGCATCCTGCTATCGCGTTTCCGACAGCATCGACCCGCATGTAAGCTGGCCGCTTCAAGACCGGCACCTCCAAGGGCTTCAAAGCGCATTCCGTGCTTTTACCCCTGAAGAAAAAGCCGCCGACTGGACCAAGGAATGCGTCATCGCCTCCGGTTTTGCGCAGCAGCTCGATCTATACCGCGCAATCTCCACTTATAAAAGGGCGGAGATCCTCATTCCCCCGACAGAACACCAAAGACAGCTCGAAATCCAGTACGACATCCTCTTTTGCTACTTTCTCGGCAAGAAATACGATGAAGCGATCGAAGCGTTTGAAAAAAGCCGCTTGGCCCATGTAGACAAGACATTCCCTGCTTACCGCGATCTCTTGCTCGTCCTTTACGAATGCTACCGGGAAATGGACAACCCCGAAAAGCAGGAACGCATTTTTGAAATGATGACCAACACCTATCCTGATACCGCTGAGCAATTGAAATTATCGCGCGCGATCCGCGAAGGAGAGATTGCTCAAGTCGACCTCTTCGCGGATGGTTTCAACGGTCCTTCCTATCTCAGCAACCTTCTCGAATCCTACGATTCAGGAAAAAAATCGGTCGCCTTCGCCCAAACTCTCAACGCGCTCTTTCCCGGAGCAGGCTATCTGTACATCGGTCAAAAGAAATCAGCTTTTACCGCCTTTTTCCTCAATGCGCTTTTCATCGCCGCGGCCTATGAATTTTTCCACCACGGCCACACTGCGGGCGGCATCATCACGCTCGGTTTCGAAACCGGTTGGTACTTTGGCGGCATCTATGGCGCAGGCGAAGAGGCGAAATATTATAACGAGCGGCTATACGAACGAACCGCCAGCGCGTCCCTCAACGACCACAAGCTATTTCCTGTCCTCATGCTGGAGCATTCTTTCTGATGATCAGGATGATCCTCTGCTGCAGTCTTTCCTTCTCGCTTTTCTCTTACCCAGGCTATTTCGAACCCTGGGGAAAAGATGTCGATCTCAAACATCAGGTCGACCAAGATCAAACGGCCCAAACCTTTTCGATTGCCACGCAGATTGCGGATGCGATCATCCGCTTCCACCAGGAAGTGATCTCGCCTGTCGACGGACCGCGGAGCCATTACCGTCCCACCTCTTCCCGCTATATGCAGCTCGCAATGCAGCGCTACGGATTTCTGAAAGGCTATATCATGGGATGCGACCGGCTGCTTCGCGAAAACGATGAAGAATGGGTCTACCGCACCGTTGAAATTGACGGCCAGATCTTCAAATTCGACCCAGCCAAAGTCGATAAATATCGATGAACTCTTATTTACCGGATTTTGGAACGGGCTGGTGGAAAAACAATTCGAAGTTGGCAGGACCGCAGATATGGCGCTCTGGAGGAAGATAGTGTACATCGACTTTCAATTCGTGTAATTCAGTCGCGACTACATAACCGCCTTCGACTTTATGGATCTCGAGAATCGGTTCGTTCCCCAATAATTGGGTCGATCTCGAGTCATTCTTGATTGCTTCTTTTTCGCGCGCTTCCTGATGTTGGGGCGGCAGAGCTTGGACCTGAGCAGATCGGCAATGGTAAGCTGAAAGAATTTTTGATAATTCCACAAATCAACTCCTTGTTGTGAGTTATACCAAATATCAGAAATAACGTTAAGTTTGGCTACGTCAGCTCTGCAACAAATTTTTCGTCTTCACTCGTGCCTTGCCATACTGGCAATGGTCACTCGTTCCAGACAAAAAATTTGTGCAGCTTCCTTGCCAAACTTAACGTTATTTCTGATATTTGGTATTAATTATCATGGATATCCAAAATTAAATCAATTCAAACATTTTTATCAAAAAAAAATACAATCTACTACTGAAAAAGCAAACTAGTTCGTTTTAAATATGAAATAAGCTGCTAAAACAAGGAATCCAAACCCTATTAATTGATTGAAACCAATCTTTTGTCCAAAATATAAATAAGAAAATATACAAAAAACTACAAGAGTAATAATTTCTTGGATTGTTTTTAACTGAGTTATTGAAAATTCATAACTCCCAATTCTATTAGCAGGCACTTGAAAGCAATACTCAAAAAATGCAATACCCCAACTAATTACTATAACTAAAAAAACTGGATATTCTCGAAATTTCAGGTGCCAGTACCAAGCAATGGTCATAAAAATATTGGAGCAAATTAATAATAAGATTGTTTTCATGCAGAATGCTCAGATTTGATCGGTCTGAATTTGTTCCTGACTCGGTTCCTAAAATCATGGCCGAATAGATGTTCAAGTTGTTGAGTGGGAAGCCATCCTCCCATAACAATCTTCCAGGCGAACGATATCGTCTTCCCCCAAGTACTCGCCCACTTGGGTTTCGATGATTTCGAGGGCGACTTTGCCAGGGTTGGAGACTCGATGAACAGCAGCTTTCGGCACATAAATACTTTCATTTTCATGGACGAGGGTTTCCTTGCCCTGGATAGTCACTTTTGCGGTTCCTTTGACTACGACCCAATGCTCGCTCCTATGGAAGTGCATCTGCAAGCTCAATGTTTGTCCAGGCAGAACAAGGATTTTTTTGATCTTATATCTTTCTCCCGCGTCGAGGATCGTAAAATGGCCCCAAGGACGATTCGTCGTAAGATGTTCTTTAATTTCCTTGCGCCCCATCAACTTAAGCTTTGCAACGATCTCCTTGACCTTCTGCGATTCCTTTTTCTTGGCGACGAGCACGACATCGGGCGTTTCGACGATTAGCATGTCTTCCAGTCCGATTGCGGCCACGAGCCGCTTATCTCCTAGTATAAGGCAGTCTTCCGTATCGACTTCGACTACGGACCCTACCGCGGCGTTGCCGTTTTTGTCTTTTGGAAGAAGATCGAAAACGCTGTCCCAGGAACCGACATCTGACCAGCAAAGATCGATCGGCAAAACGACAGTTTTTTTCGACTTTTCCATGACAGCGTAATCGATTGAAAGATCCGGCATATTTTGAAAATTGCCCTCGAACTCATCGAAACTCCCCTCAAAGCACTGGGAGATTTCGGGACTGAAAGCTCTCAACTCTTCCAGCATCGTCTCGATCTTGAATGCGAACATGCCGGAGTTCCAATAAAAATGGCCGGCTTCGATATATCTTTTCGCAGTATCGAAATCAGGTTTTTCGACAAAGCGGTCGGCGATGTATGCATCATCGCCAAACGGGGCCCCCGCTTGAATGTAGCCGTATCCGGTTTCAGGATGCCCAGGGCAAATGCCAAACGTCGCGATCCGGTTGGACTCAGCGATCGACAAAGCACGATCCGCATACACGCAAAATCGATCATTCGGTTCGATCATTTGGTCAGATGGGGATACGAAAACAAGCTCATCGAGTGGACAGCCACATTTTCCCACGAGGTATTTCAAAGCGAAAGCGATCGCCGGGGCCGTATTTTTCTGGCATGGCTCGAATAAGATATTCTTTTCGAGGTCGAGGTGCATGCCGCCGAGCTGCTCCTTCATCGCATAGATATAGAGGCGGCTCGTCAGAATGAAAACATCCTCGGGAGCGAAATGGTTCAAAATCCTCAAGACTGTTTTTTGAAGAAGGGATTTATCGGCGCCGATTTTTAAGAATTGCTTGGGATATTCGGTCCTGGAAACCGGCCAGAGGCGCGTACCGCTTCCGCCTGCTAAAATAAGGGCTTTCATCAACAGACCTCAAATAGAAAGATAGCGGACGATGAGACTCGAACTCACGACATTCAGCTTGGGAAGCTGACGCTCTACCAACTGAGCTACACCCGCAAAAAGAAAAAGGAATATATACCGCGCCCGCTCATCTTGAGTGAATTTTGTTGAGCATCTTTTTGACTCCAGCGCATTGCTCGATCTCGGTAACATTGTGCAAGTTAGACTCGATCTCCGCAACGCGCTGGAGCCAAAAACCTGCTGTCAAAATTCACACAACCTAAGCGGGCGCAGTATAGCCAAATCAGTATCCTCTGTAAACCTGGACTT